>JAQUTB010000137.1 GCA_028709985.1 Dethiosulfovibrio sp. | reverse complement strand
AGAGAATAGGGCCTTTGTCGTCCATGACACCTCTACCGTAGAGCTTGCCGTCCTCTATCTTCCCCTGATAGGGATCGCAGCTCCAGCCATCCCCTTCGGGAACCACGTCGACGTGCCCCAAAATCGCGACCATGTCGGAGCTGGGATCGCCGAGCTCCGCCCATGCCACCATATCCTTAAAGACTCCTGTCTCAAATCCAAGCCTCTGGGCTATATGGACGAAGTTATCCATGGCAGCCTTGGGGCCGGCTCCAAAGGGAGCACCTGGCTCAGCCGGTCCCTCAACGCTCTTTATGGCCACGTTTTCCCTTATGGCCGCCACAAGGTCGTCCCTTAAGCCGTCGATGCTTTTGTTCAGTTCTTCCATAGATATACCTCCTAGGATGATTCGATAGATTTCGTCTAATCGCATTATAAAACATCCTGGAGGTCGGGGAGATGACACTTGTTTACAAAAGCTGCATGGCCTCGTCCATAATGGCGATACCGGAGCTGGTCCCGAAGACATCCCCTCCGACTATGAGGAACCTCTCCAGGTCCGCCATGGTTCTGACACCTCCGGAGACCTTTATCCTCTTTCTGCCCTTTAGGCTTTCGGCAAGTATTCTGACCTGTTCCTCCGTGGTGGGGCTACCGGCAAAACCGGAGCCGGTCTTAACGTAGTCCAGATACCTGACCTGAGAGCACACGTCGGCCATCCTGCGGATTTCCTCCTCGCTCAGCAGAGGGGTCTCTATTATCAGTTTGAAAACCCTGTTGCCTATCTGAGAAGCCAGGGCCGACACCTCCTCCCTGATGTAGTCCCACATGCCGGACTTCACCGCCGATACGTTCACCACCACGTCAAAATCGGTGACGCCGGGCCCCATGTTAAGATAATGCTCTATCTCGTAAAGCTTGACCGATAGGGGCTGATATCCCAGAGGGAACCCCACCACGGCGGAGACCCCCGTATCGGTCCCCTCGGTCATGGCGACAGCCCTCGATACGGCCCAGGGAGGGACCACGACGGTCCTGAACCGAGCCTCGATGGACCGAGATATAAAGCTCTCTATTTCGTCCATAGATCCATCCTGTCTCAAAAAGGTGTTATCTATTACCCTGTTAAGTTCTCTGAAAAGCTCCAAGTCGTTCAGCCTCCTTTTCCTCTCCCCCAATAATAGTACTAAAGGGCCTTGTAGGACAGTGACCGATGCTACCTTTACTGAGAGTATAATGGCCCATGACAACGAAAGGAGATGTGTATATGGACGTAAAGCATCTGGAATCGATCAGGAAATGGTTCGAAAACTACGCATCCGACTACTATCGTCGGTGCGGAAGGCTCCATCAGCTGGAGCTGAAGGAAAGACACAGCCGGAGGGTGGCGGAAAACGCTGGCCTACTGGCGGACGATCTGGGCTGGAGTGACAGCGACAGATGCCTGGCTGTGGCGGCGGGGCTCCTCCACGACATAGGCCGCTTCCCTCAGTACAGGGACCACGGGACCTTTTACGATTTCAAATCGGTGGACCACGGCGACAGAGGAGAACAGGCACTCAGAGAGGACTTCCACAAGGACCTGCTCTCCCCCAAGGAGTTCGAGCTTATCGCCATGACCATCAGGGAGCACAACAAAAAAGACCTGCCGCAACTGCCCCCGGAGGACCTGGCGATGCTCAGGATCGTCAAAGACAGCGACAAGATAGACATATACAAAGTCGTCAGAGAGCACATCCAAAGAGGCGAACAGGACGCCATCTATCCCGGTCTGGGGCCGGAGGGCGAGCTTTCTGCTCCCATAATAGAGGGGCTATTAAAGGACAAAAAAGCCCGCTACGACCAGCTCCGAACCCTGTCCGACGTCCTGCTGTTTCAGCTATGCTGGGTCCACGATATGGGACACAGAGAGTCAGTGAAACTGCTGTGGGACAGAGGTGATCTCGAATGGCTTATAGACCGTATCCCAAACACGCCGGAGGTAAGGCCGGTGATCTCCCAGGTGATGGAGGAGATAGGCAAAGCCAGGGATATCTAGCTTTTAGAGTTAGGCAAGTGGGAGGGCAGCCATCCCACGACTACCTCCTCCCTGGAATCGTCCCACAGGAAGTATATCCTTAGACAGAGGGATCTGTCCTTGGAGACTCCCTTACAGAGGTGGTTGTCCAAAAGCAGAGTTCTGTCCCTGCCGTTTTGGGAGATAGAGACGAAATAATTATCGTTGTACTTTCCCGCCGACTCATTGCTTATGGATGGACGGCACTCTATCCCAAGCTCCTGTAGCCTTTCCTGGAAGGCACTGTGATGCCCAAGCCCCAGCCTTACGTCTCTGTACTCCCTGGCCAGTGCCATCAGGGCCTGGGCCACGAGCTGGGGCTTTTCGTAGACCCCGTCTTTAAGTGCCCTCACCGCCCTGGGATGTAGCTTAAGCCTTCCGTTGAAGTGGTCCGAGACCCACTGAGCCATATGGTCGTAGCTATCGGGCAGGATAAGCTCGTCGTCCACAGACTGGCCTGTCCTGCTCTCCCACATGGACTGCAAAGTCCTGTAGCTATTCCTGAGGGAGAACAGCTCCTCTTTATGGTTATCGGCATCCCTCAGAGCTGACTCTGCCATAGCTAGATATTCGTCTCTGTCGGACCTTGTGGCCTCTAAGACAAGTTTTAGCGCCTCTATCTGATCCTCAAGGGCCTCGTTTCTAGCGGCCTGATCCTCCATAGGGGCCTTCGCCCTCTCCTCCCTGGCTATGAGCCTTGCCTCAGGGACGAACACAAGGCCGCCCCAGGACAGGGAGGTCCTGGCTGGGAAGGACTTTAAAAAATCGGAAAGGTACTGGACGTAGCCGTTATCTCGACAGCCGGAGGATCCCATCCATCGTCGTATTCTGTCCCTGTCGGTGAGAGGGTGGCTCTGATATTGATCGGCGTCGAAATCCAGCCCCGGCCTGTATATCCTCACGGCTCCGTTTGAGACGGTCCAGGGGGTCCCCACCATGTCCGTCCATAGCAGCGACAGGTCCCAGTTCATCCTGACGACGTGGGCATAACCTATGAGATCTTTCGCCAGATGGTCGCCATCGACCAGATAGCTCGGCTCCGACGAAGGGTCAGGCCCGTCGGTCTGGGAGATAACCACCACCGGAAGATATCGTTCCTTGGAGCACAGAAACCCCTCTAGGTCGTCCAGATCATCAGGGGAGAGAAGATCCCATACTTTTCCGTCCACAGGCCGAACCTGGGAGAGCCCAACCGAATGGGCCAGCCGCCTTATTATCCCTGGTCGGATAAAACCAGGCAGAGCCTTCCTGTCCGGCAGATAGGAACAGGTTATCTTCACTCCGAACTCCACCTGGCCATCTATCTCCATAACCGACAGATCGCTTATCCAGGAACAGCCTGGAACCGGATCTATGTGCCCCGGCAGCCCCACGTCTGGCTGGGTCATCCTGACGGTCCATAGCTTCCTCTCCGGCAGATTGACCCCTTCGGCTATCTGGCCGTAAAAGTCCAGGGAGAACTCCTCTCCCTGGGAAAGGGCCTCGGGAAGAGGAACCTGGTCCAGCTTGTCCTTGACCCATTGGATAACCACGTCCCTGGTGGCACAGAAACGGCCCTCCTGGGGGATCAGACACCCCGCTCTACCCCTGAACCTATAGGTCTCGAACAGAATAGGCTTCCCAGGGCGGATAACGGGATACTGTTCGGTGCATTCGCTCAAAGATCTCACCTCCATAGAATTCATAACGGACTCTGCTAGGACACTCAAAGAATACTATGTCCTAGCCCCACACACAAACGAAAGGTGGTACTTATGTCATGTCACTGAAGAAAATAGCATCTATATTTATAGCACTGCTCATCTGTAGTTCCACAGCCTACGGGTCGGTCCCATGGATGGCCTTCTCCCAAGACGGCGCGGTCTTCGTGGCCCAGCTGGATGGCCAGGGAAAGACAAAGCTGGCGGAGGGATACGACCCAGAGATATCTCCCGACGGAAAACAGGTCGCCTTTACCGCCTACTCCAAGGAAGGGGACCGAACCATAGCCGTTGTAAACAGGGAGACAAAGAAGATAAAGCATGTTAAGACGATCCCCGGCAAGAACAGCTACGGTCCGAGGTGGTCCCCGGACGGATCTCGTCTTCTCCTAAACCACTGGGACGATGTCAAAATGGACTGGACCATCGGCCTTATGAACCTGGAGAGCGATAGTTTTGCGATCCTAATAAAGAACCACACAGGGCTTTACAGCCCATTCTGGTCTCACGACGGGTTCGCCTTCGCCCAGGACTTGGAGAACCTATTTAAGATCGACGTCCTAGCCAACAAGCTGGAGGAGAGCAGGCCCCTATCCGAGGTTATCGGAGAGAGCTATCCCTCAAGCGCCATACATTTTTCCTGCTCCCCCGACGGGGAGAGGTTGCTTTTCGACTGCGACGTGGAGGCGGACAAGTCCTGGTCTTCCCTGGGGGAACCACTGATATCGGCGATCTTTATGTTTGACATGAAGGGAGGCAAGACGGCCCGCCTTACCGACCAGACCATCTGTGCCGTCCATCCCTCGTGGCTACCTACAGGGAATGGTTTTATATTCTCCGGCTATACCCCCAAAGACGCGAACAAAAAGGGATCTCCATTCTCCGTTTATGGTCAGGACCTCGAAGGGGGAACACCAAAACTGTTGCTAAAAGGTGGCAGTCAACCGTCTTCCTCCAGGTAGACTAGCGAATCTAATCCTTGCGTTCTTGACAGGGCTCATCTTCTTGACGATAATGCTCTCTATATCTTTTGATCATAGATAGGAGGATGAAAATGAAAAGAGCAACGGCACTTTTAGCCCTGGCGGCCCTTCTTATAACAGGCTCCATGGCGTTCGCCGGATCGGACAAGCCTCTGGCGGGGCAGAACATAAGTATCTTCTGCGCCGCTACCGGCGAGGACAAGATCTTCGCCGAGTTCACCAAGGACACGGGCATAGTTGTCAACTACCTGAGCATGTCGTCAGGTGAGGTACTGACCAGGCTTCGCGCCTCACAGGGCAAGAACATCGCCGACGCCTGGTACGGTGGCGGAGTGGACAGCTTCCTCGTCGCTGGGCAGGAAGGATACCTGGAGTCCTACAGATCCCCTGAAGCCGAGCTTATCCCTGAGCAGTATAAGGATAAAGACGGCTACTGGACCGGCCTCTCCCTGGTTGCGGTGGACCTGATAATCAACAAAGACGTCATGAAGGATAAAAACCTCCCACTGCCAAAAACCTGGGAGGATCTGGGGAAGTCCGAATATAAGGGCGAGGTCATGATGAGCAACCCCACCATCTCCGGGACCAACTACTCGGTGCTCTTTTACATAATCGAGGCTTACGGCGAGGAGAGAGGATGGGAGATAATAAACAAGATAAACGAAAACATCCCCTTCTACACCAAGAGAGGATCAGGCCCCCCCAATAAGGCAGCTATGGGAGAGGTCGCCATAGGCATCGACCCTTACGACGTAGGTGTAAAGCTCATAGAGCAGGGCCAGCCTGTAATATCGG
>JAQUTB010000136.1 GCA_028709985.1 Dethiosulfovibrio sp. | reverse complement strand
CGTTTTAACTTCGGAGGGAAGGATACTCCATGAAAAGGCCCACGAGGAGTTTGACGATTATAGGTCTGGTGTAAGGGTTTGCAGGTCTTTGCCTCTTTGTTCTTTGTTACATGGTCTGGTTGGTGTCGCCGATGTCGTGGAATATTATCCGTCGTCACGAGCAAAAGAGGGGGTTCAGCTTTCAGGTTTAAGCGGGCTGTGGGATCCATATCCGGTGGAGTACAAAAGAGGTAGCAAAAAAAAGGGACCATACGACGAAGTTCAGCTTTGTGCTCAAGCTCTTTGCCTTGAGGAAATGTTGCAGGTTAAAATTCCCGAAGGGGCTCTTTTCTATGGGAGTACCAGAAGAAGGGAAACTGTCGCTTTTGATGATAAATTAAGACAAGAAACGATAGATCTGGTGGAAAGATTCAGGGCTCTCATTTCACGTGGCATAACCCCAAAGGCTGACTATGGTCCCAAATGTAAAAGTTGCTCCCTAAAGGACCTTTGCCTTCCGCAGTTAAAGGGATCTTCTGCTTCCAGATATTTGAATTCTTTTTTCGAGGAGGATATCTATTGAGAAAGCTTTTAAATACCCTCTTTGTGATGACCCAGGGATCATATCTTGCTCGAAAAGGAGAGACTGTAGTGGTTAGGTCCGATGGCAAAGAGCTCCTCAGGATTCCAATTCATACTCTAGAGGGCATCTGTTGCTTCGGTAATGTCTCCTGTAGCCCTTTTTTGATGGGGCTGTGTGGTCAGAGCGGTGTCGGGTTGTCTTTTTTTTCTGAGAACGGTCGATTTCTGGCCCGTGTGGCTGGGCCGATATCCGGGAACGTGCTCCTGAGAAAAGAGCAGTTTAGAATCTCCGGGGATCCTGAAAAAAGTAGCCTGTTGGCAAGAAATATTGTCGTAGCAAAAATAGCAAACAGCCGAACGTCTATACGTAGAGGAATCAGAGATGATCATGTACCGGGGAAGGAAAAACTGGAGGAGTGTTCTAGTCGGTTGGCGATCATACTTGAAGAGTTAAAGAGACCTATGAAGCTGGACTCTATCAGGGGAAAGGAAGGAGAGGCAGCTAAAGCGTATTTTGCTGTGTTAGATAATCTCATAACCACACAATCTGGGGATTTCCCGTTTAACGGTAGAAATCGTAGGCCTCCCCTCGACAGAGTAAACGCCTTGCTCTCTTTTGTGTATACGCTTTTATGCCACGATGTCTGTAGTGCCCTCGAAGGGGTTGGTTTGGATCCTCAGGTTGGTTTTTTGCATAGAGAGAGACCTGGCAGACCGAGCCTAGCCCTCGATCTAATGGAGGAGTTGCGGCCTTTAATGGCGGATAGGTTGGTTATATCTCTCATAAACAGACGCCAAGTTTCCCCTGGTGGATTCATAGTCAGAGAGAGCGGTGGGGTAACGATGGACGATGATACGAGGAGGATAGTTCTTGGTGCGTATCAAAAAAGGAAACAAGAGGAAATAAGACACCCATTTCTCGAGGAAAAGGTTTCGATGGGGTTGTTGCCACACTGCCAGGCCCTCATCATGGCCCGTTTCCTGAGAGGGGATCTTCCTGAGTACCCTCCGCTGAGATGGCGATAAAGTAGGAGGGGATTTCCCTTATGATGGTGCTTGTTACCTACGATGTGGAGACTAAGTCCGCGGATGGGCAGAATAGGTTGCGACACGTCGCTAAGTTGTGTGAGAATTATGGCCAAAGAGTTCAGAACTCTGTTTTTGAGTGCTTAGTGGATCCTTCTCAGTGGACTGAGTTGAGACATAAATTAATAAAAACAATAGACGAAGAAAGAGACAGCCTCCGATTTTATTTTTTAGGGGCAAACTGGAAAAGGCGAGTGGAGCATGTCGGAGCAAAACCTGGCTATGATCCAGAGGGTACGCTTATAATTTGATGTTGTCTACAGTTAAAACGACGTACTGTTTTTGGGGGCTATTAAGATATATTGCAAGGGGAATCTAGGCATTGCTGAGCTTTAAGGGCAGTTATAAGGTTTTCTTCGATAACTGCCCTGTCTGATTTAAAGGTATATTCATGAAAAATCATGGGTATTCATCGCTCTATGAGCGTATCTAAGGTGACACCCCCAGCTCACGGTACCTATTTGTCACCTCATCCCCAAACGCCACCAGATACACTCTCTCCAGGTTTTCGTCGGTATTGAGGAAGGCCTGAATCGTCTCAACCGCCACGGTGCAGGCCTCTTTTATGGGGTAGCCGTAGACGCCGCAGCTTATGGCGGGAAAGGCCACGGTCTTGCAGTAGTGGTCCCAGGCAAGCTCAAGGCTCCTCCTGTAGCAGGAGACCAGCAGCTTGGCCTCGCCGGCATTTCCCCCCTGCCACACCGGGCCCACTGTGTGTATGACGTACCTCGCCGGGAGGGAGTATCCCAAGGTTATCTTGCTGTCCCCTGTGGTGCATCCCCCCAGTTTTTTGCAGGCCTCAAGGAGCTCAGGCCCGGCGGCTCGGTGGATCGCCCCGTCGACGCCGCCTCCTCCCAACAGGGAGCTGTTGGCGGCGTTGACGATAGCGTCCACCGCCATGGTGGTTATGTCCCCTCTGAAGAGAGTTATAGAGCCTCTGCCCATTATCCCCACGCTCCTTTCAGGCTGATCCTGTCAAACTCGTCGGTTTGCCCGAAAACCTTAACCCCGTTGCCACCCACTTTTTTAACGGCGTACATGGCCTGGTCGGCGTTTTTTGCCAACTCTATTTCGTCGGTTCCGTGGTCTGGATATACCGCTATCCCGACGCTACAGGATATCCCGATGGACCGACCGTCGATCTCGAAGGGCCTCTCTATGGCTGACACGATCCTTTCTCCTATCGATCTAGCCTGTTTTTCTCCGAATGGAACAAGAACGACGAACTCGTCTCCCCCTATCCTGCCCACAGTGTCGCCTTCACCGACGGCGTCGGTTATCCTTTCTGTGGTTTGCCTGAGGACAACGTCGCCGACTGCGTGGCCGAAGTCGTCGTTCACCGGCTTGAACCTGTCCAGGTCCAGAAACATCAGGGATAGTTTTTCTCCTTTAAAGGACGCCTTTTTCATCGCCCGATCGAGCCTGTCCGAGAAGGCCGCTCGGTTCAGAAGCCCTGTGAGTGGGTCGGTAAGGGCCATTTTAGCTATCTGCTGTTCCATGTCTTTTCGCTCTGTAACGTCCATTATCGTGGACAGCAGGACTCCCTCGCCGTTGACCGACACCTGGTCTATGGAGAGGGCCCCCACCACCTGTCGACCGGAGGAGTGTCTGAACTTTATCTCCATATCCCTTACGGAACCCTCTTTTTGAATCCTCTGGATCATTCTTGTACGCTCGTCCAAAGAGCTCCAAAAGCCTATCTCCAGGACGCTCTTGCCCACTATTTCTTCGTGGTCCAGTCCCACCATTGTCGAAAGGCCTGGATTGGCGTCGATTATTGCTCCGTCGGATACCCTGGTCAGGGCTATGCCGTGAGGGGATCCGTTGAATACGGCCGAAAATTTTAGTCTCTCCTTGTCCAGCTCCAGCATGAGTCTCCTGTTTACCATAAGGTTCAGTCCATAGGCCCAGAGCACGATGAGAGTCTGTTGGGCATAGCCGAAAAAAATCTCTATGCCACCGGAGGGAAGGTCCACCGAGTGGGTATCGCGATATACGAATAAAGCGAAGATAATCCTTGAAAGGCTTATGACGAGATACCCAATGAACACCAACCCAAGGCCGAAAGTCAGCCTCCGACTGGATCTATCGTGGTTAAAAATTGAGACCCTGATATACTGTAAGGAAAAATAGGCAAAAGAGGCCGAGAAACAGGCTATCCTGTTTGGGGTGCTAGGGTTTATATAGGTGAAGTAAAGTATAAAAAAGATCAGGAATAACCAAACAGCTATGTCGCTCTTAATCGAATAGCGCAAACTTAAAAAGATTTTCAGCCCCACTAGGCCGGAGATAAATCCCATCGTTATCAGACCGTTGACCATAACGACCGAGATAAATGGATTGACGATCCCCCTCAGAAACATCAGTCCTAGCCCTAGGGATATGAGGGCGAACCCCAGGAAGGAATATCCTAGCCCCTCAAATCGTCCTTGAGCCTGCCGCCATAAAGCGCCAACTAATATGGTGCATACGCAAAAAAGAATAAAGCCCCCCAACACGACGGTCCTAAAGTCCAGTCCCTCCACGTGATATCACCTCCTCTAAGGTCCCCATGGCGAAGGCCGCCCCTACCCGTCCTGCCACCACCGATGCCGCCGCACAGCCGAAGGCGGCGGTTTTAGTCAGATAGCCCTGAGGCAGACGGTGCAGTTCCTCCCTGTCCATCTGTCTCAGCTTTACCAGTATCGCCGCCATGAAGGCATCGCCACAGCCGGTGGTGTCTTTGACCTCCACCGGATAGGCCGGAACCGATGTAACCGTCTCTCCCTTTCGGACCATCGCTCCCCTGGCGCCCAGTGTGAGAAAGGCCACCGATCTCGGTGAGATAGGCAGATCCATCAGCGATTCCTCCGGCTCTCTGTTGGCGCACAGCCACCGAAGGTCGTCGTCGCTGACTTTCACTATGTCCGCTTTGGATATGACGTCCATGGCGATGGCCCGGAAATGCTCAGGCCTGTCTATCGCAAGAGGGCGGACGTTGGGGTCGTAGGCGGTTATGACTCCCGCCTCCCTAAAACGACCGAATAGCCCTAGATAGGTCGAGGAGGACGGCTCCTCCAGCAGGGATATGGAGCCGAAGGATAGACAACTCCAACGACAGGGATCCACCGAGGCCACTTCCTCCTCCTTCAGGGAGACGTCAGCGGCGTTGTCCCGGTAGAACCGAAACTGTGGTTTTCCATCTCGGTCCAGGGCGACGAAGGCCAAGGTTGTGGATGTTCCCTCTTTACGGACCGAGGGAGAGAGATCCAGTCCCTCTCCCTCCATAGCGGACCAAAGTCGGTCCCCGAAGGGATCGCACCCTATTTTGCCCAAAAAACCCACCGACGCCCCCAGACGGCGTGCCCCTATGGCCACGTTCATAGGAGCACCTCCTAAGCGGCTCTCGAACAGCGTCGAGTCCCCTAGTCCCATGCCCGGGGAGAGGGATATGAGGTCCACCAACGCCTCTCCGGCGCAGAGTATGGCCCTGTCCACGTCAGCCCTCTATCACCGGGATTCGGCGGATGTTCGGGTTGGTGAAGACGTCGGAGCCGTCGTCGCTGTGGGTGGAGAACTCTGACACCACACATCCCTCTGGCCCTGCCTGAAACCAGTGGAGGACGTTGGGCATCAATGTGTACTGGTCGCCGGGGGTTAATGTTATCTGATGCCATACGGTACACCAGGGGCCGCAGAGATCCGGCGGTTGGCACGAGACCGTTTCGGTTGGGTCTCCCTCGACGAACAGATAGCAGGTTCCGTACCGACAGCGGAAGGTCTCCTCTTTGCCTTCGCCTCCGCCCACCGGTGGATGGCGGTGTTCGGGGCTATGCTGATTCGGAAAAAGGACCAGCTCTTTGGCGCATACCCTGTCGGTGTTGACGTAGACTATGATCCCAAGCCCTACGGAGT
>JAQUTB010000135.1 GCA_028709985.1 Dethiosulfovibrio sp. | reverse complement strand
CGTTGTCGAACCAGCTTTGCTTAAATAGGTTGTTCTGATATCCCTCGAAAACGGGCATATACAGCACACCGTCCACCTCGAGATCGGAGAAGAAGTGGGTTCCGTAGGAAAGCTCCGGCATATAGCCCATCTTTGGTATGCCGACCTCGACCATGCAGCAGCAGTTGGAAAGCTCGTTGTACTGGACCGGAACGCCCAAAAGAGGATTGCTTGAGCCTATCCTGCCTGGAGCCACGAATATAAACCTCTCTCCTTTGAGTCTGTCGTTGACGGTCCCGACGGCTCTGGCGATGTCGTGAAAGTCGTTGGAGGATCCGTAGACTGTGTGGTCGACGTAGACAAGGTTGGGGATATGTCTGAAGGATCCGTTGGTCACCATCCTGTCGGCCTTGAGTATCACCTTGTCCTGGTCTATGGCCTCAAGCGCGGACGACGAGATGCCACTTCCAGCCCAAAGAGGCCTGGCCTGTATGAGCTCCAGGTGCGACTCCTTAGGCTCGTATGAGAACTCTATGTCCGCAGGAACTCCCATGGCGTCCTCCAATACGGACAAGGTCCTCTTCATCCTATCGAAAAATCGTCTATGCTTTTTGGGAAAATCCTCGAAGGTGAAGCATATCCTGCTCACGGACCTGTCGCCGGATGGCCCAGGGCTCGGAGACGCAAAGTAGCCCCCACCCTCATCTCCCCTGTAAAGCTGGGCATACTGGCTCATCTCATCGCGATACCAGGGGAAGACGTCGTTCCACACGTCGTTTATGTTCATCGTGGCCAGTGTATCAGGCCTCTCGTCAGAGGAATGCTCGAAAAGTCTCTTGGAGATGGCCTGAAACCGCTCCTGGGAGTGACGTAAAACCGTGTAGGGATCCTGCCCCTCAGGCCGAAGGAAAGGATTGGTCAGGGAACAGGTCCTGGCATACTCCCTCTTGGTACTCATAGTCCCAAGTCCGAAAACAAAGCGCACAACGCCGTCCTCCATAGACACCCGACTGGTCCAACGACGGTAGTTTCTGGAAAATCCCACTCCACCTATGGTGGGGTAGAAGAAATCCCCCCTCCATCGGCCGGACAAAGCCATGACGATTATCCCCATGGAGTCGTCCCCTATGCCGTGTCTCGACCGATAGGCTATGGCCTTGGGGAAGAAGACCCTGGAGTAGACCCGCCTTATCTCCCTACAAACCGCCCAGGTCCTGTAATCCAGAGTACCAAAATTGCCCAAAAAGTCGCTCAGGTACTTTCCTGCGAAGGAATACTTGAGTGAATCCTCCTGAATGCTGCTGCTCCTGACAACGACCGGATCGGTCATGTCGGAGAGGAAGGATCTCACCCTGTCTGTGACCTCCTCAGGGAGAGGGTGATTCAGAAAGACCTTCTCCAGGGCCTCAGAGGTGCCCTCCATCCTCAGATCGTTTAAGTTCGGGATCGAGACCACGAAATCGTCGAAGACGTCGCTTCCGAGGAACATAGCCCTTGGAATAGTCGTCTCGGCCAGCTCGGGATCCCCCGATTCCCTGAGAGCCTTGATACCGAAAAGCAAAGAACGGCCTTTTCCACCGATGGACCTCTCCCCTAAAATCATGTGAGCAAAATCAGGGTCATCCTTGGGATTCCAGGCGAAGTAACTCTCGACAACTCTCTCTCTCTCAGTCATATTACCGTCCCCCTCAATCTCTTTGAGCCACGTCGAAAACGACCCCAATCTCCTTCTCCCCGTCGAGGTAGACGTCGAACAGGCCTGAATACAGTCTGACGGCGTCATGGTCTCCGCAGGTAAAGGGATTCCGCTCCAGCCATTCCCTTGAAAACACGTTTTCATGCTCACCGTCTATGACCGGCAAATATAGTATGTCGTCCAGGTCAAGGTCCAAAAAGAAGTGGGTCCCGTAAGACAGCTCCGGGATCATTCCCCTCTTTGGTATCCCGACCTCGACCATACAGCCGCAGTTTGATATCTCGCTGTAGTCCACCGGCACACCTAGGGATGGGTTGGTGCTTCCCCATCTGCCCGGGCCTACCAGTATGTATCTCTCGCCCTCAAGCCTGCCGTTTATCTCCCCTACGGCCCTTGCCACCTCGGAAAAATCCCCCGACTCGGAGTAGACCTCAGGATCCACGTAGACCATCCATTTTATGCCCTTCAGGATGTGGCTCGTGACCATCCTGTCTCCTCTGAGAATCTCCCTGTCTTTAGGGATATCTTCAGGGATCTCCACTTTTCCGAACTCCACGTAGGAAGCCAGGGGCCTTATCTGGACCAACGTCAGCCTATCGTCCTCTGAGTCGTAAACCGCCTCCATGTCGACTGGAAAACCCATGGCACCCTGAAAAAACGACAACATCCGTCTGGTCCTGTCCAGGAGCGCACGACATCTTTTAGGCAGATCTGTGAACGAGAAACAGGGCATGGGAGATGTGAGTCCGGACACGTCCGAGTTCAGCCAATACATCATTCCGTCACCATACCACTCCACGAAAGCCTGGGCGTTTCTGTGGTTTGTCCTCACATGGTCCAAGGACGAGACCAGGGTCTTCGTGACCAATTCCCCCGTGGTCAGATCCAGGCAGTCGAAGTCTTTTTGAGAATAGAGGTAGACCTGCTCTGGGTTGGTCCCCTCCGGCCTGAGCCCTGGGTTTGTAAGGTATAGGGTCCTGGCGAAGGAGCGACCGACCGAATGGGTTCCCATTCCGAAACAGACCCTCATCACCCCGTCGTTTTTGTCTATCCTCGGCGAAGGACGACGAAAGACGCAGGAGAAAGCCGTCACCGCTATCTCAGGGTAGAAGAGGTCCCCCCTCTTTTTTCCCTGAAGAGGCTGGATAAGGACCGCCATCTTCTCCCTGCCCTTTGGGATAGAGTGTTTTTTTCTGTACTCCTTCGCGGCAGAGTTATATGTCGAGGCAAAGACCTTTTTAACCCCATCCGCCAGATCCGATACCCTCTTGCTTAGGTCCCCGATATTGGCGACGAAGAATGTGGCGTACTTGCCGGCGAATGACAGCTCTATATCGTCCTCCAAAAGGGACGACGACCTGACCGCCAAAGGACCGGGCAGAGCGGTCACCACCCTCTCCAACTCCGCCATAATAGGCTCAGGCAGAGGCTTGGACAACACCTGCTTTTCGACCTCGTGAAAGCCAAAGACCGAGGAAAGCCCCAGCACTCCGTGCTCCGACTCAAAATCGTCAAAAACGTCGGTCCCCACCACAAAGGTGACCTCGGGAAGACCGATCTCGGAGGACAGCTCGTCCTGCATGAGGATCTCGTGGGCGAACGCCAGCCCCTTGCCCTTACCCCCAACTGAACCTCCTCCGATCAGCCACCCTCTTTCTCTGAAGTAGGGCAGTGGATCGTAGGAGCGATAAGCTTCTTTATGATCCATATCGCACCGATCCTTTCTGAAACGGTAACTCTAAAATAGATAAGCTTTACTGGATAAACTCTACCACAAAAGGGCACAGCCACAAAGAGGCGACCAGCCCGAGGGTGGTCGCCTCTTTATTTATGGTCAGTGTCTTGGCTGGTCGGAGCCGTGGTCATATACGTAAACCATAACATCGTCCTTAGAACGACCGGTCATATCGCAGGCCACGTCGGCCAATCTCTCTGAAAGTCTCGCCCTCTCCTCGCAGCTGAGCCCAGGAACACCCATTCTTATCACAGTCATAGCTACAACCTCCCATACTGAATACGTTATCGCTTTACCATAGTGAAGGATTATATCATCACCTTGACGCACTGTAAAGCCATAAAAAAAAGCCCCTAGGGGCTTTTTTTTATGGCTTTACAGTATCGATCTCAGGGCCGCCATGAGTGAATCGTAATCGGGAGCGTTTGTGGCCTCGGGAACCACCTGGATATACCTGATCACGTCTTCCGAGTCAACGACAGCCACAGCACGACACAACAGGCGCAACTCCTTTATGAGCAATCCCCAGGAGGACCCGAAGGAAGCATCTCTGTGGTCGGAGAGCACCTCTACTTTGTCGACTCCTTTTGCCAGGCAAAAACGACCGATGGCGAAGGGGAGGTCCATGCTTATGTTCAGGACTACGACGTCACCGGGGAGGGAGACCGCCTCGTCGTTGAACCACTGAGCCTGCATATCGCACACAGGCGTATCCAGCGAGGGGGTGACCGAGATAACCTTGACCTTTCCCGAGTAGTCCTTCAGTCCTTTAGGGGCCAGACCTTTGTCGAGCACCACAAAATCAGGGGCTTTATCTCCAACCTTAAGCTCGGGACCTATCAACGTCAAAGGATTCCCCTTCATGGTGACAACGTTGGTTCTCTCCATAATGCGACACCTCCGTATATAATGTGTTCTTACAGGTACATACTACTATACCCCACCAAATAAATCAACTTTATTCGAGAGAAGGGATTCCGTGAACAGAGAAAAAAAAGGTTTTATCGCCGCCGCGTCCGCCATGGTCCTTTGGGGACTACTTCCTGTCTACTGGAAACAGATGTCCCAGGTTCCCGCCTACGAAATCCTGTCCCATAGGATCGTGTGGTCACTGATGGCATCGTCGTTGCTTTTAAGCGCGGTGGGGCAGTGGGACGCGGTAAAGGAAGTGTTCAGACACAGAAGAAGCCTCTGTCTGCTGATGACCAGCGGAGCAGTTATAGGATTTAACTGGTTGCTTTACATATGGTCGGTAAACAGCGGCTACGTCTTACAGTGCAGCTTGGGGTATTACATAAACCCACTAATAAACGTGCTTATGGGTTTTTTTATTTTCAAGGACAGACTGAGGCCGGTTCAGTGGTGGGCGATAGCCTTAGCTGGCGCGGGGGTCATGTATCAGGTGATCCTCTACGGGAGAGTACCCTGGATATCCCTGGGGTTGGCCTGCTCCTTCGCGTCTTACGGCCTTATCCGCAAGATATCGCCGGTCGAGTCTCTTCCTGGCCTGTTCGTGGAGACAGCGTTTCTCTCCATACCTGCTGGGGCCTTTCTCCTTTGGAGCTCCACGTCAGGCTACGGTGCTTTCATAACGGAAGGGGTAAGGGTAAGCGTTTTGTTGGCCGGAACGGGGATAATAACGTCGGTACCTCTGCTGTGGTTCGTGTCAGGGGCCAGAAACCTTAGCTTGGTGACGATAGGACTGCTCCAGTTCATATCTCCGACCCTTCAGTTCGTCCTAGGACACTGGGTGTATATGGAGCCCTTCACCAGAACCCAGATGGTAACCTTCGGGTCCATATGGCTGGCACTGGGGATATATTCATGGGATTCTTTTAGACATCAGAGGTTATAGGGCATCTCTAAAAACGCTATTTCTCGGAGAGATCGTTCCGACGTAGCCCGTTCGAGCCCGTATTTTCGAACTGCCGCCGTGTAGTAGAATGGGGCGACAGGACGTCGCCCCAAGCCGAGGGAGCTTAAAGTTGAGCTTTTAGAGATGCCCTATAGTTAAAAGGCCACCGATCCCTTAAAAGCGGGATATTCTCCTGTGACAGTATGGAACCGCCCCGGTCCTCACATAGTAGTGCTGATGAAACGGCTCGGCCGCCCAGAAGGGCATAGCATCACTTATCTCAGTCGCGA
>JAQUTB010000134.1 GCA_028709985.1 Dethiosulfovibrio sp. | reverse complement strand
CCTGGGGCTCGGCGTGGAGCTCACCTTACCCGCCAGGGCTATTAGGTCGTCGGTGGTGTCCCCCATGGCTGAGACCACCACGGCGAGCCTGTCCCCTGACTGGACCCTTTTCGCCACCTTCGCGGCGACCGCCTTTATGTGGTCCGCCGTGGCAACCGACGAACCGCCGTATTTTTGGACCACCAGGGCCATTTTTAAAGCTCCCTGAGGTCCGCCACGATGCGGGTCTTATCGGCGGTCTGGGCGTCGACGTCTTTGATCACCCTGGCCGGGATCCCAGCGACCACCACCCCTGGAGGGACGTCTTTCGTCACTATCGCCCCTGCGGCCACCACCGCACCGGCACCGACCTGGACTCCCTCGAAGATTACGGCGTTTGCTCCCACCATGACGTCGTCCCCTATAATTACCGGCATGGCACAGGGTGGCTCGATGACCCCCGCCAGGACCGCGCCAGCACCGATATGGCAGTTTTTGCCCACCGTGGGCCTGCCGCCTAGGACGGCGTTCATGTCGATCATGGTTCCCTCGCCTATGACGGCCCCGATGTTTATGACCGCACCCATCATGATTACGGCGCCCTTGCCTATCTCCACCATGTCCCTGATGATCGCTCCTGGCTCGATTCTGGCCTCGTAGCGGGTCAGATCAGCCATGGGAACGGCGGAGTTTCTGGCCTCCACCACCATCTCGAAGTCGGTTATGGCCTCTTTGTTGGCCTCAAGGATCGACTCCACCAGGGCCTTGTCTCCCCGGATCACCCCGAAGTCCTTGCCTCCCACGAAGCGGAGCTCTCCCCAGGAGATTCCCTCAAGGTTGCCCGACACGTAGACAGTGACGGGGGTCTTCTTTACCGACTCCTTTATGAGACGGATTACCTCTTCAGTGCGCATGAAACTACCTCCTCAAAATCGTAAAGCCCGGGCTGTTGCCCAATGGCGAACCTGGCGGCCTGGAGGGCTCCCATGGCGAAGACCTTTCGGGAGATGGCCCGGTGGGTCAGCGTGAGGACCTCGCCCTCGTTGGCGAAGCTCACAGAGTGATCCCCTGGAACTCCTCCCATCCTGAGGGAGTGGGTCGGGCAGTCCCTCCCTACCTCTTTCTTTAGCGTGATGGCCGTCCCGGATGGTGCGTCAACCTTGTGGATATGGTGGGTCTCTGATATCTCAACGTCCCACTCGGACAGTGCCGGGGCATACTGTCTCAGTATCATCCTGAGAACCCCTATCCCTACGGAGAAGTTATATCCCTGGACCACCGCCACCGACTGGGCCAGCTCCTTGACCTGGGCCATGTGGTCCTCGGTGAGGGCGGTTGTCCCCAGGACCAGGGCGGAGCGGTACTCTTGGCAGATCTCCAAGGTTCTCTTCAGGGCCTCGGGCCTGGAGAAATCCACGATGACCTCCGGAGAGTCGAGAATGGTCTCGTCCTCCAGGGATATGGTGGCCACGCAGTTCTCCGGCCCGAATACCTCTATGAGCTCCCGGCCCATCCGGCCGGAGGATCCCACTATGCCGTACTTCATACCGTTATCCCCAGCTCTCTCATGTCCCTTTCCACCCTGTCCTTGGTCGACTGGGACGCCGTCGTCAGGGGTAACCGAATCTCCTCGGTGCAGTAGCCGAGCCTTGTGACACCGTATTTGACCGGAATGGGGTTGCTCTCGACGAAAAGGCCCTTCATGAGGGGGAACAGCCTGAGGTGCTCGGTTCTGGCCTCCTCCAGATCTCCCGCCAGTATTCGGTCAACCATGAAGGACATCTCCCTTGGGGCCACGTTGGACAGCACCGAGATTATCCCGTCCCCTCCGCTGCACACCAGATGGAAAGCCTGGTCGTCGTTGCCCGAGTAGACCATAAAGTCGGGACGGACAGGCTTGACCAGACGGATGAGCTGGTCCACCTGTGCCATGTCGCCGCTGGCCTCTTTTATTCCGACTATGTTGGGGACATCCAGAAGCCTGGTGACGGTCTCGGGCAGTATGTTGCATCCCGTCCTGCCCGGGACGTTGTAGACTATCACAGGGACCGACAGAGCCTGGGCCACCGCCTTGAAATGGAGGTGCAGCCCCTCCTGGGTTGGCTTGTTGTAGTAGGGTGTTACCACCAGCACTCCGTCGGCCCCCAGTTCCTGGGCCTGTACGCTCATGGAGATGGTGTGGGCGGTGGAGTTGCTGCCGGTCCCGACTATGACAGGAATCCTGCCGTTTACGTGGGAGACGGCGCAGGATATTATCCGTGCCCTCTCCTCTTCGGTTACCGAAGGGGCCTCTCCTGTGGTTCCCAGGACTATAAGGGCGTCTACCCCTCCCTCTATCTGAAAATCGATGAATCTACGATAGGCTGCCTCGTCGAAAGCCCCTTCGTTAAAGGGGGTTATAAGCGCTGTGCCGGTGCCTCTGAACATCTTTTTTCCCTCCTAGGTTTTCTGACGTCCCGAGGACGAACCTGTCCTCGGTCTCCTATGATAGCCTAATTGTACAAAAAAGCTCGCCCCTGAGATAGGGACGAGCCGAAACCCGCGGTACCACCCTGATTGGACGACGGAGAAATACCAGGACGGAGGGTACGACAAAAAGCCCGCCCCTCATCGAGGGACGGGCTGAAGACCCGCGGTACCACCCTGGTTGGATATCCTCCGATATCCCGCTTATGGTCCTTTGACGGAGACCGACCGGGAGACCTACTACGACGGCCCAAGGCCGCCTTTCGGCACCAGCTCGCCGGACCTTATCCCACCACGCAGCGCCCAAGATCCCTTCCAGCCGGTGGAGATCTCTCTCTGGTCGTTCGCTTTTCGCATGAGGGGCTTCCGGTTCATCGCCTTTAACGATATGCTTGTGTGTATCTCCGAGTCTATCGGAGATTGAGGGGAATTATATCCCCTGGTTGTTCCGTTTGTCAACCGGGGAAAAGGGAGATGGAAAAATGGATACTATGGTTCAGGCAAGAGGGATAGGAGAATGGCTGACCGAGATCCGTCGGGAGATCCATAGGTCTCCGGGGCTTGACTTCGATCTGGAGCAGACCGCGTCCACAGTGGAAAGAGAGCTGGATTACATGGGCATACCTCACCGCCGTTTCGCCGGGACAGGTGTAGGGGCCTGGATAGAGGGGGCAACACCTGGACCTACGGTGGTCATAAGGGCCGATATGGACGCCCTGGCCATACAGGAGGAGACGGGGCTGACCTTCTCGTCGGAGTATCCCGGCAGGATGCACGCCTGTGGGCACGACGGCCACACCGCCTGTGCCCTGGGGGCGGCTAAAATACTGTCGGCCAGAAAGGATTTCAGTGGAAAGGTGATATTTGCCTTCCAGCCAGCGGAGGAGACCTCCGGTGGGGCTAAACCGATGATAGACGATGGCCTTTTGACAGGGGAAGAGGTCCTGGCGGCGTTGGCCCTCCACGTCAACCCATCCCTTCCTACTGGGACGATAGGTGTCAACCCCGGCAAGGCCATGGCGGCTTCCGATATGTTCGACCTGGTCATAAGGGGAGAGGGATGCCACGGGGCAGAGCCCCACAGAGGTGTTGACGCCCTGGCGATCGCCTGTCAGACCGTCACCGCTCTTCAGCAGATCGTCAGCAGGAGGACCGACCCGGTCGACTCTGCGGTCCTCACCGTGGGGACCATCCACGGCGGAAGGGGCCGAAACGTGGTGGCCTCGGAGATAAGGATGGAGGGGATTATCAGGACGGTGGACAGGGAGCTTCGTGAGAGGCTGAGGGCTGAGGTTAAGGCAGTGGCGGAGGAAGTTCCTAGGGCCATGGGAGCCTCCGGGGAGATATCCTTCGTCCAGGGATATCCGCCCCTTATAAACGATCCTAAGGTGTGCGACGTGGTCTCCTCCTGCGCCAGGGAAATCCTGGGGGACAGGGGAGTAATCCCTGTTGACCGACCCTCGATGGGTGTAGACGACTTCGCCTACTTCGCCGAGCTCTTCCCGTCGTGTTACTTCACCTTAGGGATAGAGGACAGGACAAAAGGGAGGGCCGCCCCCCTCCACAGTCCATACTTCGACCTGGACGAGGGGGCTCTCCCTATCGGTGCTGCTTTGCTGGCTAAGGCCGCTGTCAGGTTGCTCAGTGAGGGACTTCCCCACTGAAGGCCTTTGCGATCCGCTCCTTCCACTGGGCGTGGATCGTCCAGCGGGAGATGCTGAGCTTTGACGCGAGATCCTCCGATACCCCGGAAAGCTCCCTGGCCACCCTCCAGGCAAGGCCTCTTAAAGTTGTGGCTCCTAGGAGGACCTCGTCGGACAGGAACTCGAACACCTCTCCTGGAATCCTGCCCTTTTTGGACGACATAACCGCTAAAACCCTGGCCCAGGGGGCTCCCTTTGGGGAAGGCCTCTCGTGGTCCATGCCTGAGCGGGTTATCATGCAGATCTCCCCTCCCTTCATGAGGACGAAACACCCCACAGGGAAGGGGACGATAACCTGCTCCAGCAACTTGAACGCAACGGGATCCAGGGCGGTTCCAACCGAGGACCTCATGAGCTTTAATACCTCCCAAGGCACGAACCCAGGGCGGTAGGGTCTGTCCGTGGCAAGGGCGTCGTAGATATCCGCCACGGTAACTATCCTCACCGCCTTGGGTATGGCCTCGCCGGAGAGGATATTCTCCCTCTGCCTTGGGCCGTATCCCTTCCCATCCAGCCTCTGGTGGTGATGGATCACTATGCCTCTTGCCATGGGCATCACGTTGGGCTGGCTTCTGAGCAACTCTAGGCCATACCAGGGATGGAGCCTCATGGTCTCCCACTCTTCGTCGTCGAGCTTTCCGGGCTTGTTGAGTATCTCCGTCGGGACCCTCAGCTTGCCCAGATCGTGAAGGACCGCCCCCAGTCCCAGGTTGACGCCGTCCTGAAAGCTTCCCAGGGGAACCCATGCCTCCTCCACCGCCTTTCGGTACAGGGCCAGTGACAGCACCGCTACAGACCAGCAGTGATCGAAAGTCACCCTGTCCATGTCCTCGATCGCCTTGAGGCTTCCCAAAAAGAGGGGGCCGCCCCTGGAAAGCTCCTCCATCACCGACGACATCAGGTCCGATAGGACCTCCACATCCCTGTTGGAGATGGTCATCTTGCTTATGACCTCAGAAAAGACGGCCTCTACCTTTCGCCTGCCCTCTCGATCGGTGTCGGGGGACACCAGTGAAGGGGGCGTTTCATTGGGTTCGTTTCCCTCTCTGATTAGGACCTGCTGAAAACCGTGACGGCCGATCGCCTCTATCAAGGGCGACGTCAGTACCACGTCCTGGGCGACCAACGGAACCCCTCCCTGTTTTATCAGGGGCTGAGCCACCATCATGCCAGGTTCAAGATCCTTCACGGAGACGACGTACATTGCCATCGCCCCACCTCCTTATTCTCTATACTCCACTATATTATGCACCAGACGTGGCTCATATGCCATATAGCCCTTGTATCCGTATCGGTACATAGGTTAGTATAATTTAAAAGGGGGTGGTCTAGGTGGCTGTAAAAAGGTCTCTGAAATATCTACTTGCGTTTGTGTTGCTCCTGTTGTGTGCTCTCCCTAGCTATTCCAACGAGCTTCCAACCGGTGTCCTGTGGGAACAGGATCGGGTTATCGCTATGGGCCA
>JAQUTB010000133.1:1485-5654 GCA_028709985.1 Dethiosulfovibrio sp. | reverse complement strand
AGGAACCCTGGATCGAGAAATACCTGGGTAGAAAGTTGGAGGATGGATCATGTTGATAAACCCCTTTGCCCTTTTTTCTTTTGCCACAAATTCTACCGCCGAATCAGCTCTGTCTAATTCCTCCTGTGGCAAGGCCCTCCCTGTGGGAGGCCAGGCCGTCATAGAGGGAGTTATAATGAAGGGGCCTTCTCATTGGGGGATGGCTGTCAGAAAACCCGAGGGAGATATATTCAGGGACAGATGGTCCTGTGCCGGGTGGGATAAAAAAGGCATGTGGAGCCGTCCAATATTGAGGGGCATGGCCACCATGGCGGAGATGTTGAGGGAGGGGTTCAGAGCCCTTTCCAGGTCTGCCCAGATAGCCCTCGGCGAGGATGAGGAGCTTACCACCAAGGATATCGTTATATCCGTTTTGGTCTCCGTGGCGGCGGTGATAGGGCTCTTCGTGGCTCTCCCACTATGGGTTGGAGACCTTTTTGCGGGATGGTTCAGCTTGGGACACGTCGGGGAACACGTCGTGGAGGGGATCGCCCGAGGCGTGGTGTTCGTCGCCTACGTGGGCTGTATAGGCCTATGGAAGGACATAAGGGAGGTCCTCATGTACCACGGGGCCGAGCATAAGACCATAAACGCCTTCGAGGCTGGAGTCCCTATGACTGTGCGGAACATATCCCGCCACTCCAGAATACACCCCAGGTGTGGAACCTCTTTCCTGATGGTGGTGGTCGTGGTGAGCATATTGGTCTTCTCCCTCGCGGGCGGTGGTGGAGCTCTCTGGAGGATTGGTTCCAGGGTCGTGTTGTTGCCCCTGGTGGTGGGCATTTCCTACGAGATAATCAGGGCAACCTCCCGGTGGGGAGAGGTTGGAAGGTTTATAATGGCCCCGGCTCTCTCTCTCCAATATCTGACCACTAGGGTCCCTTCCGGGCCTCAGCTTGAGGTCGCTATGAGAGCCCTCGAGTCCGCTTTAAACGTTAAATTTACCCCGGACGTTCCTGGGAGGAGAATATACAGTGAATCTAGACTATAAGTTAAGGGAGATAATGGCGGCACACGAGGAAATCGAGCACAAAATGGCCGATCCCTCCGTGACGTCCAATCCTAAGGAGCTTCAGGACCTTGGCCGTAAACACTCGGAGCTTTCCGCTGTGGTAGAGGCCTATCGTTCCTACCTGGATATAAAATCGGAGCTAGAAGGAGCCAGAGAGCTGGCAGGATCGGGAGATCGTGAGATGGAGCTTATGGCGAAGGAGGAAATCCACCGCCTTGAGCCTCTGTTGGAGGAGAAGGAACAGGAGATAACTTTTCTGTTGCTCCCCAAGGATCCCAACGACGATAAGAGCGTCATCGTCGAAATCCGCGCTGGGACAGGTGGAGAGGAAGCGGCTCTTTTTGCCTCAGACCTGTTCAGGATGTACAGTCGTTTTGCCGAACAACGCAGGTGGTCGGTGGACGTTATAGAGTCCAACGAGACAGGAATAGGCGGTTACAGGGAGATCGTGTTCAAGGTCGACGGTCAAGGAGCCTACAGCGATCTCAAGTACGAAAGCGGGGTCCACAGGGTTCAAAGGGTTCCTGAAACCGAATCGGCAGGCAGGATACACACGTCAGCCGCCACAGTTGCGGTGCTTCCTGAGGCCGAAGAGTTCGACGTTGACATCAGGACCGAGGACCTTAAGATAGACACCTACAGGGCCAGTGGTGCCGGTGGGCAGCACGTCAACATGACCGACTCAGCTGTGAGGATAACCCATCTTCCTACGGGATTGGTGGTTACCTGTCAGGATGAACGTTCCCAGATAAAGAACAGAGCCAGAGCAATGGCTTTTCTAAGGACCAAGCTATATGACATGGAGCGCCAGAAGCGTCACGATGTCGAGGCACAGCAGAGGAAGGGACAGATCGGTTCTGGAGATAGGTCCGAGAGAATACGTACCTACAACTTTCCCCAGAACAGGCTCACGGATCATCGCATAGGGCTCACACTCTACAAGCTGGATTCGGTCATGGAGGGGGACATCTCCGAGCTCATAGAGCCCCTTAGAATGGCCGACAGAGCTGAGCTATTAAAGGCGATGAATGACCGCTGACACGAGGTTATCGTCTCTCTACAGGTCCTGGCGAGGGAGGCTTCTTGCCTCGGGCATCGACAATCCCTCCCTTGATCTGGACCTTATATGTTCCGATACTCTTGGGGTCTCAAGGTCGTGGTTGCACTGTCACGGCGATTCCTCTTTGTCCCCCGGCGATATATCCGATATAGAGCTGAAGGTCTCCCGAAGGGAGACGAGGGAGCCGCTTCACTATATATTGGGATCCTGTCCCTTCTGGGGTAGGCCCTTTTCCGTCAGAAGAGGGTGCCTCATTCCCAGGCCGGAGACGGAGTTTTTGCTTGAGGCAGCCCTAGAGTGTTTTTCTGGCGGCCTAGCCCTGGATTGGGGAACCGGATCAGGCTGTCTGGCTGGCTCCCTTCTCAAGGAGGTCCAACGATCTTACGCTGTGGCGGTCGATTCCTCTCCCCTCGCCATAGATATAGCCCACGAAAACCTATCCCGCCTGGGGGTTTTGGACAGATGCCTCCTTTGGCATTGCCACGACCCCAATGCAATCCCGGTGTCGTCCGGGTCGGTCGATTTGGTTTTGTCCAACCCTCCCTACATACCCAGCGACGACGTGCCAAGCCTTATGGAGGACGTGTCTGGATTTGAACCGGTTATGGCTCTCGATGGAGGAAAGGACGGGCTCGATCCTTATCGCGTGTTATTGCCTTGGGCGGAAAAAGCTCTTAAGCCCGGTGGCAGGATTTGGGTCGAGTTTGGAGGGGAGTCTCAGGTTGAGCCTCTTCGTGAGATGACACCTGAGGGGCTATCGGTTATAGAGATGAGAAGAGATCTGTCAGGGATACCTCGCCTTATGGGCTGGTGTCGTGTATAATTTATGGTTGGTTTGAGCCACAAAGTTATTTCTGTGGGACAATTTCATCTATTAGGAGGAGACATCTATGGAACAGAGAGATCTGGTTATCATCGGCGGAGGACCTGCCGGACTTACAGCGGCAATATACGGCAGAAGGGCCGGTCTAAGCACGTTAGTTATAGAGAAGGGCATGATCGGTGGGGCCATCTGCACCACCGAGGAGATAGAGAACTGGCCCGGAGTCAAGCACGCTACCGGCCCTGAGCTGGGAGATATGTTCAAGGAGCACGCCCTCTCCCTTAAGGCCGAGTTCCTGGACGCGGAGGTTTCGTCCATAAAGGAGAGCGGCCTCTGCAAGATAATATCCACCGACAAGGGCGACTTTGAGGCCAAGTCCCTTATCGTCGCCACAGGAGCCAGCTTCCGCAAGCTTGGCTGCCCCGGAGAGGCCGAGTTTGCCGGCAAGGGCGTAAGCTACTGCGCCACCTGCGACGGTGCTTTCTTCGAGGACCTTGAGGTCGCGGTCATCGGAGGCGGAAACACCGCCGTCGAGGAGGCCTGCTATCTGACCCAGTTTGCCACCAAGGTCTACGTAGTACACCGCAGGGATAAGTTCCGTGCCGATCAGGTTGCGGTCGACAGGGCTCTGGCCAACCCCAGAATTCAGCCTGTATGGGACTCGGTCGTAGAGGAGATAGCTGGCGAGGACATGGTCGAAAAGGTCGTCCTCAAAAACGTCAAGACCGGAGAGATCTCCGATATACCCGTGTCCGGCGTGTTCATGTTCGTGGGCAACACCCCTAACGCCGACCTCATCAAGGACTTGGTCGACACAGAGAGGGGCGGATGGGTTAAGACAGACGAGAAGATGGCCACGTCCATGAAGGGCCTCTTCGCCGCCGGAGACGTCAGGGATAAGTCCCTCCGTCAGGTCGTTACAGCGGCTGGTGACGGTGCTATCGCCGCTATGTCAGCTTACGAATATATTGCGGAGCACTTCTAGAGGTACTATACTTATGCGGTAGGGGCGGGGTGTACGGCACCTTGCCCCTTTTTTATAGCAAAAAAGAGGAGGCAGGTCGATGATCGTAACAGTAACGCTCAATCCTGCGGTAGACGAAAGTTACATTGTCGAGGATTTCTCTCCTGGTGGGTGGTTCAGGGCCGGATCCTCCCAAAAATCCCCCGGTGGCAAGGGAATCAACGTATCCTTGCTTCTGGATCAGCTTGGACACGAGTCAGCCGCCATGGGG
>JAQUTB010000133.1:0-1475 GCA_028709985.1 Dethiosulfovibrio sp. | reverse complement strand
CGGCGACTACATAAGGGACGATCTGAGACGCCGGAGGATAACCACCAACTTTGTACACGTTCAGGGGGATACCAGATCTAACGTCTACATAATAGACAAGCTCGGCAGAGTGGAGACCGGCATCTCCGAGACTGGACCTTCCATACCTCCCGATGCCCTGAATCGCTTCATGGCGAACTACAGAAGGATGCTTTCGAGGGCGTCCACCGTTGTGCTAGGAGGGTCCATTCCTCCTGGGGTTCCCCAGGATATATACAGAGACCTCATCTCAATGGCCAACGAGGCCGGCATAACTACCTTTGTGGACGCAGCTGGCCCGGCTTTTATGGCCGCCATAGACGCCGCCCCATCCTTCGCCAAAGTGGACCACAGATTTATGTCCCAGCTGTCGGGTAAATCCCTGTTCTCCTTGGACAGTCTGATGGAGGCCATAACCGACATACACCAGCACGGTGCTGGCTGGGCCGTGTCCTCCTACCACATCTACGGCGACCTTTTCTTCACCCCAAAGGGAATTTTTCTGGCCACCATGGGAGACAAAAAGGAAGTCGTCTCAATGTTCAGCGCTGGTGATGCCCTTGTCGCTGGGCTTGTCGTCGCTAACGAGGAAGGCATGGATGTAGAGGAGGCCATAAGGTTCAGCATGGCCTGTGCCATGGAGGACGCCACCCACGTTGAAAAGGGAGTAGGAAGCAGGGAGAACGTAAATCGCTATATGGACAGAGTGGACATAGAGAAGCTCCGCTAAGAAAAAGGGCTGAATCGTCCGAAACAAACGGTGAAAGGTGGGGATAGTCATGGAACAGAAAAATCAGGATGCACAGCTTGCCTATCAGATCACTAGGATAAGGACCGCCTCTAGGGAGCAGTTGCTGTTTATAACTTACGATATAGCGATAAGATTTTGTCTCACAGCTGAAAACTTTTTGGCTAAATCCGATCTTGAGGAGGCTCACAACTCCCTCGTTAAGGCCCAGAACGCGGTACGAGAGCTGGCTATATCCCTTAATCCTGAGATCGGAGGCGAAGTCGCCAAAAATCTCATGGGCCTTTACGATTTTATGCATCGCAGCCTTATAGAGGCTAACGTCGAAAAAAACTCCGATAAGGTGCAGATGGTTCGTTCGATGCTGGAGGAGTTACGGGACACGTGGAAAGAGGCTGGCGACAAACTCAAGAAAGAAGCTCTGGCCGCGTCCGATCCTGAGCCTGTCGCCTCAGGAGGAGGGGTCAGTTTTGCGGGATAAGGTAAGGCTAAAGGTCTCCGATCTTCTATCCTCCGAGCTTGAGCTCTACCGAGAACTGAGGGCCCAGGTGGACAGGGAGATAGAGGCCATAGATGGGGATGATATGGATCTTCTCCTCAAGATACTTCAGGAGAAACAGTCCATAATATCTCGTCAGGAGATTCTCATGGAGGGATGGACCGAGGTCTCTAAAGACCTCGGTGTCCCTCAGGGCAGGGAAGAGCCGGC
>JAQUTB010000132.1 GCA_028709985.1 Dethiosulfovibrio sp. | reverse complement strand
CCAGCAGCTCCCCCTCGTCCAGGCCCTCTTCCGCTATTCTCCCCTCCGTCACGAAGGCCGGTTTTGCCCCCCTCACCGCCAGGTCGTTGGTCCCCCCGCATATGGCCAGCTTGCCTATGTCTCCTCCTGGAAACACCCTGGGCGAGATGGTGAACCCGTCGATGGTTATGGCCATGTCGGAGGTTATCATGGTGCAGTCCTCCATGTCTCCCCCTAGTATGGCGTGGTCAAACTGGGAGGCGAAGCGCCCTATAAGCTCCGAGGTGAGCCGACCTCCACTTCCCTGTCCCAGGCTCAGCTTTGACATTACAGTTCCCCCTTTCTGCCGTATCTGTACCAGGCCGAGCAGGTTCCCTCCCCTGAGACCATGCAGGGCCCGACAGGGGTGACAGGGGTGCAGCGTCTCCCGAAAAGGGGACAGTCCCCTGGCTCCTTCTGACCCGATAGTATCCTGCCGCATATACACCCGTCAGGCTCAGGGGCCTCCTCCGCTTTAAGGTCGAATCGGGCCAGACAGTCCATGGATCTGTAGTCCTCTGACAGCTTTAGCCCCGATCCATCTATGGGGCCCAGCCCCCTCCAGTTTGACGTAGTGTGTTCGAAAACCTGGTCCATGAGGGCCATGGCTGTCCTGTTGCCATCGGGCCTGACCACGGAGGCATAGCGGGATTCCAGGGCTGGACTTTTGGCCTTTATCTGTCTCAGAAGTTCCATCAGTGCCGAGAGTATCTCTCCGGCCGAGAATCCAGCTATAACGGAGGGTATGCCGTGTCCCTCGGGAAGGAATCGAAATGGCTCGTGTCCCAGGATCACCGCCACGTGTCCAGGCAGAAGTAGGCCGTCTATGGCGCAGTTGGGGGTCGACGCCAAAAGTTCCAGCGCTGGGGGGACCCTTTTGTGAAAACAAAGGACCGAGAGATTGTCTATCCCATCCCTCTTCGCCTGAATCACTGTGGCGGCGGTGGCTGGGGCCGTCGTCTCAAATCCGACCGCCAGAAATACAACCGTCCTGTCGGGATTGTCTTTCGCCAGGTCGAGACACTGTGCTGCTGATAGGACCACCTCAACCTCTGCCCCTTGAGCTCGCCTATCCGCTAGGGATCCATTTGATCCTGGGACTCTGACCATGTCCCCGTAGGTGGCTATTATCACGCCCTCTTTCTCCGACACCTTTATCGCCAGGTCTATCTCCCCTTGGGACGTCACGCATACGGGACAGCCCGGCCCCGATATCAGCTTTATGTTTTTGGGCAGAGCTGACCTGAGGCCGTGGCGAAAGATGGACATGGTATGGGTTCCACAGACCTCCATGATCCTCATAGTCTTAAAACTCACCTGCCATCTCCCTGATCTTATCCCACAGGTCGGTGAGCTCTTCCCCGTCCTCCTTGGTGACCTTCTGTATGGCGAAACCAGCGTGGACCAGCACGTCGTCTCCCTTTTGAACCTGGTCGATAAGGTCGATCCTTATCTCCCTCTCCACAGCTCCTGCCCTGGCCAGGGCCCTGTCTTTATCCAATATGTTCACTATCCTGTGAGGTATCGCAAGACACATATGACCATCCCCTTCCACAGTCCATTTTAGCCTTTTCGTTCGGTTTTAGCAGGTTTACTGTATTCTCCACCAATAAGCACTGTTCTCACATGCATACTTTGGTGTATAATGGAGCCAGATTCGTCCTAAAACGAATTCAGATAAAAGGAGGTTTATGTCTATGGCTAATCAAGCGGATCAGCAGAGAGAACAATGGGGAAGCAAGATAGGTTTTATTTTAGCTGCGGCAGGTTCTGCTGTCGGACTGGGGAACATCTGGAAGTTCCCCTACGTAACTGGCACCAACGGAGGTGGGGCTTTCGTCCTGATCTACGTCCTCATGGTGGCCTGCATAGGTTTTTCCGTCATGTTAGCGGAGTTGGTCATAGGTAGGAGGGCCCAGCTCAACGCTGTCGGATCCTTCGCCAAGATCAAAGGTGGCGCCTGGCCCATGGTCGGATGGCTGGGGCTGGCCTGTGGATTCCTTATCCTGTCCTACTACGGCGTTGTCGGTGGATGGACCATAAAGTATATCCTTCACTCCTTCACCGGCCTCATGGAGATAGCAGGGGCGGGAAAGGCAGGAGACGCTTTTGGTGGGTTTATCTCCAACCCTGTGATGGTCGTCCTCTACCAGGCTTTGTTCATGTTTGCCACCATTTGGGTGGTCTATAGAGGCGTTGGAGAGGGCATCGAGCGTTACTGCAAAGTCCTCATGCCGGCCCTTTTCATCCTGCTTATAATCCTCATCGGCCGTGCCGTCACACTCGACGGTGCTGCGGCAGGGATAGAGTTTTACCTCAAGCCGGACTTCTCAAAGGTAAATTCCGGTACGGTTCTGGCCGCTCTGGGGCAGGCGTTCTTCTCCCTCTCCCTGGGGATGGGCTGTATGATAACCTACGGTAGCTACCTCCAGAAGGATATCAGTCTGCCGACGGCCGCCGCTCAGGTGTGCTTCCTGGACACCATGGTGGCCCTTCTCGCAGGACTCGTGGTTTTCCCCGCAGTCTTCGCCTTCGGTGTCGAGCCTGGAGCTGGCCCGGGTCTTACCTTCATAACCCTTCCTGGAATCTTCGCTAAGATGCCCGGTGGGATGATCTGGTCGGCCCTGTTCTTCCTGCTTCTGTTCGTGGCCGCCCTCACCTCCGCTATATCGTTGCTGGAGGTCGCCTGTTCCTACTTCATAGACAAGGGATGGAGCAGGGCCAAGGCGGCTTGGACCATGGGAACCCTCATATTCCTGCTTGGGATCCCCTCTGCCATATCCCTTGGTGGTGGCCTGAAGATCGCAGGGAAGGACTTTATCGACGCCGCAGGCTTCATGACCGACCAGATCATGATGCCCATAGGCGGACTTCTGATATGCGTCTTCGTGGGATGGGTCATAAAGGACATAGCCAAGGAAGAGCTTACCAATGGGGGCAAGATGCCAGCTTTCGCAGGATTCGACGCCTGGATGTTGTTCGTCAAGTTCGTTGCCCCTCTGTCGATACTCTACATATTTATAACCGGTCTCAAGTGGTGATAACAGGGGGTACGGGCCTTTGGGTCCTTACCCCCTGTCCTTTTTTTAGACGGCCTTGACGAAAGCCTGGTTTTAGGTACAATGGGGTCATTGGGAATATATTCTATTCCTCAAAAAAATATCGAGGAGCTGACGGTTATGATAGAGCTGGACAAGGACACATTTGACGCGGAGGTAAAAGAGAGCGATCTTCCCGTCCTGGTCGATTTTTGGGGACCAAAATGCACCCATTGCCTCGCGCTGATGCCTGGGGTCGAGGAACTAGCGAAAGAATACGACGGAAAGGTCAAGTTCTGCAAGGTGAACATCCAGGGCAATCGCAGGGTTGCCATATCCCTCAAGGTGATGGGCCTTCCCGCCTTCCTTTTCTGGAAGGGTGGAGAGGAACTGGCCAGGATCAGCGGGGATTCTGTCACGATAGACCAAATTAAGCAGGAAATAGAGAAACTTCTTTAGAAATTAGAAGTTTTATGTTGAAAGGGGGATGCGTTCCGTTGCATCCTCCTTTTTTTGGCGATTTTTTTCACAGGCCCCTTGACGTTCGTTTCTTTTCAGGTACAATCGGGCTGTACGGATGAACGTCGCAAGAGAGACCTCTGAAAGTCCATTATCTATCGGAATAGAGGCGCCGAAGGTGCAAGGCCCTGTGGCCGAAACTCTCAGGCAAAAAGATTGCGGCGGGACGTCACTCTGAAATAGGCTTAGGGCCATACGACAGAGACCATCTACCCTCGTGGAGATTAGGGAGTGTCTGTCTATGGCTAATTCAATGGTTTTAATCTCCAACAACCCTGCTTTTTTCTCCCTTCATCAGGAGGGGCTCGAGCTGGTGAAGCTCGACGGGACCGCCTACGACGTTGTCGTCGCCGGTCGTGATCGGATTCATCACGGTTGGACCCTTCTGAACCACCCGCTTTACGGAAATTTCCGGCCCTATCATCAACCCTTTAGATCCCTTTTACTTCGATCCCCTGACAAGCCCTGCGATTTCGTACTGGACGATCTGTCTTTGTCCCTGGTTGAAAAGGCGCTTGAGGTCTATATGTCCTGTTCTGACCGATGGTTGACCCCCGGAACTTCGCCTAAATCCATGTACGACGATTGCTCTGTGTTGGACTATGACCTCATGAAAGAGACCCTTTTTAAAGAGGGTATAAAAATCTAAAGATTACTGGGTAAAAAAACGAGGGAAGGAGGTGACAAAAGTGGTCGAACTGAGTAAGGAAAATTACGACGCTGAGGTTCTCCAGAGCGAGCTTCCCGTGGTTATCGATATGTGGGGGCCCACCTGCGCTCCCTGCAAGGCTCTCATGCCTGCGGTCCACGAGATGGAGGAGGAGTTCTCCGGCAAGGTGAAGTTCTGTAGCGTCAACGCGAAGGAAAACCGGCCCCTGATGATCAAGCTTAAGGTGATGGGAGTTCCGGCCTTCCTTTTCTTCAAGGGCGGCGAGCAGGTCGCTAGGCTCAGCGGCGGAGAGTGTACCGTCGACGCCATAAGGGAGAAGACCGAGGCCCTTCTGTAGTGGCTTCGTTTTTCGTCTGTCCTATCGTAAGTGGGTATATCGGCGATACCGGTCGCTGAGAGCTTTTTTTGTGTCGTGCTGTGTAGTGCAAGCGCGATATCGATCCTAAGAAGGGGGGAGTCGCTTTGAAACTCGAACTCCATAAGGTAAAGGTTAGTAAACTGGTTTTCGGTGCTAAGACCTCCGTTAAAGACGGAGTCCTTACCATCAACAAGCAGGAACTCATCGATCTTCTCTCCGATGATGAGAGACTTGCCGGAGTGGACCTTGATCTGGCCCATCCTGGCGAGAACGTCCGTATCCTTCCCGTGAAGGACGCCATCGAGCCCCGTTGCAAGATAGACGGGACAAACGAGGTGTTCCCTGGCTGGATAGGCGACGTGGACACAGTGGGAGAGGGCAAGACCCTCGTCCTGGAGGGTGCGGTGGTCCTCACCACCGGTCGTCTCGTGGCCCCTCAGGAGGGCATCGTGGACATGACCGGCCCTGGCGCTGACTATACACCTTTCTCCAAGACCAATAACCTGGTAGTGGTCCTCACCCCCGCTGAGGGAGTCGAGCTTCACACCCGTGAGGCCGCCTGCCGTCAGGCTGGTCTTAAGACCGCTCACTATCTGGCCTCCTGCTGCAAGGATGCCGCTGCCGACTGTGTCGAGACCTACGACTTCCCGCCACTTGCGGAGGCCATGAAGGCCCATCCTGGTCTTCCGAAGGTCGCTTATGTCTACATGCTTCAGACTCAGGGCCTCCTTCACGACACCTGGGTATACGGCGTCGACGCGAAGAAGATAATCCCCACCATGATCAGCCCCACCGAGACCATGGACGGAGCTATCATCTCCGGCAACTGCGTCTCCGCCTGCGACAAGAACAACACCTATGTCCATCTCAACAACCCTGTTATCAAGCACCTCTATGCTCACCACGGTAAGGAGTTCAACTTCGTCGGAGTAATTATCACCAACGAAAACGTGACCCTCGCCGACAAGAAGAGGAGCTCCTCCTACGCGATCAAACTCGCCAAGATGCTGGGCGTCGACGCTGTGGTAATCTCCGAGGAAGGCTTTGGAAACCCCGATGCCGACCTTATCATGAACTGCTGGAAGGC
>JAQUTB010000131.1 GCA_028709985.1 Dethiosulfovibrio sp. | reverse complement strand
GTAGGGTGGCAGAGTGGTGGTCAGCTCCGGGTTCAGTATGGCGAAGGCCGGCCTGATGAGGTCGGAGTGGAGGGCATGTTTGAGCCACCCTTCCTCCTTCGTTATGACCGACGCTGGGCTGGTCTCGCTCCCTGTCGCCGACAGGGTCAGGATCGCCCCGACAGGAAGGGCCTTCTTGGGGACAACCCCCTTGTCGAAAAAGTCCCATACGTCGCCGTCGTAGGGAACTCCCACGGCGACGGCCTTTGCCGAGTCTATGACGCTTCCTCCACCGACCGCCAGGATGAAGTCCACCTTCTCCCGTCGGCACAGGTCGATCGCCTCGTGGACCAGGGAAAGCCTGGGGTTAGGGACCGCCCCTCCCAGCTCCACGAAAGGAATGTTAGACTCCTTCAGGGACCTGACGACCCGGTCGTACAGGCCGATAGCCTTTATGCTCCCGCTTCCGTAGTGGAGGAGGACCTTGCTCGCCCCTCGGGCGGCGACTTCCTGACCGGTCTGAAGCTCCTTGCCCCTCCCAAAAACTATCCTCGTCGGGCTTTCGTAGACGAAATCTCTCACTTTGCAAAACCCCCTTGTGATTTTTAAGTCTTCCTGTAGCTTCTCGAACCAGTATAGCACAGCTTTCTTCTGTGAATTGCCAAGGAAGACGACGGCCCATTTTAGCCGTCCCTGTGGTAATATCTTTAGTCGAAAATACTTTAAGGAGCTGATATTCATGATGCCCATGGGGCCGATTATATTCACCGCCGCGGTCTCGGCGCTGTTCTCCGCCATAGGCCTTAAGATGGCCTGTAGGTTTATGTTTGGTACCGCCCCGTCCTACGGCAACGCATGGCTCGCCACCTTCGCCGGAGCGGTGGCCTCTACCTTTTTGTCCCCTGTGATCGCCGGAGCGTTTCACGGCCATTCGGGATACTTTGGCTTTGGAATTATAGCCTTCTTGGTCCAGGCTGCGGTGTTCAAGACGGTTCTCTACCTCCCTGGAAGGGGAAAACTGTCCTTTGGCGAGAGCTGTGTTGCCTCCATCCTCGCGGTGTTCATCCTGATGGTGCTCTCTCTGCTGTTCAAGGGACTTTTAGGCTTTTCTCTCCTTGCAGGAGGGCACGTACTGATATAGGATTGACATGTAAGACTATTCTGGAGGTGAGGGCATGAGATTTTTATCCGCTATCGCGCTGCTGCTCGGGATCATGGCCGGTTCCTGTTGGGCTCAAGAGGGGTCGACCCCGGCCATGACCTGGGGAAACTGGGTCTCCATAAAGGGAGGAGAGTACCGGGAGGTCTATCCTCCTGTTGCCGCCAAGGGGGCCCGGTGGTTCTCCGACACCCAGGGGAAGTGCTACGTCCAGGCTGTGGTCCCTAACGCCTCCCTGGAGCCAGTCCCAGTTCCAGGCTGGTTTTCCCTGGAGGGCATAGGAAAAGCCCCTTCCATGGCAGGGGATACCTCCATGGGCTGGGGAAGATGGGTCCATATGGACGGCAAGTGGTACAGGGAGTTCTGCCCCCCAGGACCCAGGCCCAGGGGAGTCCGGTGGTTTGCCGACGAAGAAGGGGCCTGTTTCAACCAGCCTGTTGTCCCCGAGCCGGTCCTCAACCCTATGGAAGTCCCCCAGTGGTTCTCCAAGGACGGTATGGGAGTTCCCCCAAGATCGACGGTAGAATAGGTAAAAGGCCGAAGGAGCCCGGGCTCCTTCGGCCTTTTACCTATTGAGCACCTCTAAAAACTCTAATCCTCGGAGAGATCGTTCCGACGTAGCCCATTTGAGCCCGTATACTCGACCTGCCGTCGTGTAGTAAGAATGGGGCGACAGGACGTCGCCCCAAGCCGAGGGGGCACAGGACGTGCCCTCCGAGGCGGTTCTTACGGAACAGGCAGGTCGAGTATACGATTGGGCGAAACAGGGCGTAGGCGGGACGGTCTCTCCGAGGGGACTCAGACGTGACCCTACTCTAAGGTCGCTACGACCTCTTTAAGAGCCTTCCTTATGGGGATGTTCTGAGGACAGGCTGCCTCGCATTTCCCGCATTCCACGCACTGGGAGGCCTTGCCTCCGTCTTTGGTGAAGGCGGTGTAGAACTGCTTCGCTCCGGCCAGGTCGTCCAGCATGGTGACCTTGTTGAACTGGGCGAAACACTCCGGTATCTTGACCCCTGCGGGACAGGGCATACAGTACCGACAGCCGGTGCAGTTCACCGCCATACGGTCCATATAGATCCTGGCGACTTTGTCCATGGTCTCCCTCTCTCGGTCCGTGAGGTTATCGGGCTGTCCGTTCTCCGCCGCCAGAAGGTTTTGCTCCACCTGATCCATTGAGCTCATGCCGCTCAGGACCACCGAGACCTCTTTCTGGTCCCATATCCATCTAAGGCCCCACTCAGCAGGGGACCTGCCGGGGGTCTCCCTCCCTAGAAGTTCCTTGACCCCATCTGGGACGGACTGGACAAGGGCGCCGCCTCTCAGTGGCTCCATAACGATAACCCCTATACCCCTGTCGTAGGCTTCCTTGAGTCCTGTCCTTCCCGCCTGATAGTTCTGGTCTATGAAGTTGTACTGTATCTGGCAGAAGTCCCAGTCGTAAGCTCCAAGGACGGTGCTGAACAGGTCCGGTCCGTCGTGGAAGGAGAATCCCACGTTCTTCACCTTGCCGGACCTCTTGGCCCTGTCCAGAAAAGAGAACACGTTGAGGGCTGTGACGTGGTCCCACCTTCCCTGGTTGAGGGCGTGGAGCAGGTAGTAGTCTATGTGATCCGTCTCAAGACGGTCCAGCTGCTTGCCCAAAAAGCCGTCGAAATCGTCGTGGCTCTCGGTGAGCCAGCAGGGCAGTTTTGTCGCCAGCTTAACCTTTTTCCTGTAGCCGCCTCTTAAGGCCTCGGCGACGAATAGCTCCCCGTCCCCTCCGTGATAGGGCCAGGCGGTGTCGACGTAGTTTATGCCGCCGTCTATCCCTGCCCTGATTATCCTGGTGGCCTCGGCGGAATCCACCGTTCCGTCTTCCCGCACCGGCAGCCTCATACAGCCGAAACCCAGCGCCGAAAGCTCTTCCCCAGTTCCCGGCATGACTCGGTACTTCATGTCCACTCCCCCTTTTTAGTGATATTACGGATCCATTTTAAGTCCATTCAGGCGTATAAGGAACCCTGTGGTAGGATATTCCCTTATGATCTGAATTTTTGAGAGAGGAGGTGGTCGACGATGATGGGAGTTAGCCACGCGATAATGTCCTTTGCCCTGGTCTACGGCGTCACGGGGAAGGCGGTCCCCGCCTCCTTGGCGTCTGCCGGGGCGCTGTTTCCCGACTGGATAGAGAGGGTGGTTTACGGCAAAAAATGGATGAAACATCACCGTAAATGGAGCCACTGGTTCGTCCCATATCTGGGGTTGGCCTGGTGGATTAGCCGCCATATGGAGGGAGTTCCTCTGTCGTCTATCCTGAAAAAGCTGGAGGGGACCTTGTATCTCTCCCTAGATGCCCCTACGGCCAAGATGGCCCTGGGGTTCGTCTCTTTCTGGCTGCTCGTCGGATGCCTTCTTCACGTTCTGGAGGACGCTTTTTTTGGTCCTGTTCCGGTGTTCATACCGTGGAGAAAACATCGTTTGGTCTTTCAGCTGTTTAAGACGGGAGGGATGGCGGAATCGGTCATAGTGAGGCTTGCCCTGGTGGGGGCTGTGGCACTGCGATACGTAGATAGCACGAGGTTGATCGCAGGATAATCGTAGCCTTACTCATAAATAGATAATTGCTGGATGACTTTCTATCCCATTATGAAGTATCATCTTCTGAGAAGAGATGTAAGCCCATATACATGCGGAGGCGATTTATGTTGATCTTAACGAAGCGGTTATTTTTAATTATTTTCATTTTTTTTTGTTTTGTAGTCCCGTCTGACGCCAAAATGAGGCTCGCTGTGCTGGAGTTTCAGAACAACGGCAACGAAGGCTCCCTTGCTACCGACGCTGTGTGTCGTGGCATAACCGATATGCTCACCACCGAGCTTTTCAAGACCGGGGCCTTCGAGGTTTACGAGAGAAGCCGTATGGAGGCCATAGCCAGAGAGCAGAGCCTATCGGCCACGGGAGTTCTCGACCCAAGCACAGCGGTATCCCTAGGTAGGATCGCGGGGGTGGAGACGGTGGTAATAGGCGCGATAACCGAGTTTAGCTTCAACCAGTCCGGCGGAGTAATACCCCTGCCCATAGGAGGTTGGGGCGGTATCGCGGTGGGGAATCAGAAGGCAACGGTGGCCCTTGACCTTCGGGTCATAGACGTTGAAACCGGCAAGGTTCGCATGGTGGCCCGTGAAAAGGGAACCGCTGATAAGAGCATAGGCGGTATAGCCACCCAGTACGGCGGCTATTTCGAGAGCGAGAACGGTGGTATCCTGGCCGCTGCGGCCTACGACTGTGTGGTAAAGGTCGCCAGGAAGATGCAGGCCATGGTCCCAGGGTCGGCCCATAAGGTGCTTTCCGCCTCCGGTTCCTCTGTGACCATCAACGTCGGCAGCAACGACGGGGTTCAGCCTGGTCAGCTCATGGCGGTGTTTTTCGAGACCAACCCCATAGTGGACCTGGACGGCTCTATCCTTGGGGTGGAGAGGGAATATCTGGCGGTCCTGAAGGTCAAAGAGGCCCAGGGGGCCTACTCCAAGTGTGAGGTCGTAAAGGGAAGCGGAGGAAAGCTCGATAGAGGGGACAACGTGGAGATACTCTTCGGCAGTCCAGACGAAATAAGTATAACGACCCACAGTCGGGCCCTGGCGGCGTTAGGAGGTTCGACCGCGTCGGTAGCCGAGGCCGCCCCGGTGGAAGCAACCCAGTCTCCTGTCGTGGCGGTCGCCTCCGTCCCTGATCAGCCATCCCCTCAGCCCAAGGTAACGTCTTCCAGTGGAAGATCCGCCGTTCAGGTACAAAAGGCAGTTTTGGCTCAGGAACAGAGCCCTAAGCCGGCCGTTGTCCAGGATGATTCCGTGGGCAACACGTCGGTTCAGTCCGAGGTGATAGACCTCTATCCCACGGACAAACGCACGAAAAACAACATAAAAATAGCCCACAGAGGGGCCTACAGCGCCTACTCCAAAAAGCAGTATAAAAAGGCCTTTGAGATGTTCGACCGCGCCTTCAACCTCTATCCAGAGGGAAACTATCTCCACGCCTACTGGGCCGGACGTACCGCCTTTAACCTCAGGCGTAAATCCGACGCTAGATCCTGGATGGATAGGGCCCTGGAGATAAACCCCAATTACGTTCCGGCTCTGGACTTTATTAAGGATAAAAAACTTTAGGATGGTTACTATAGGATCAAGGAGGCTGCTTCTGTGGGCCGTCCTGTCGCTGTTGCTCTGCGCTGGAATCGCTCACGGTAATCCTCTGCCTAAAGGCAAGGCTATAGCCATGGTGATATACGAAAACTCTCAGGATCCCTTTCAGCAGGGCCTGGATATAGGGTCCGCCGAGGCGGTTGTCAGTCGGATGCTTCTGGAAAAGGGATACCCTCTGGTAAACCAGGCCCAGCTCAAAAAGATAAAAGAGAGCAAGGCCGCAAGGCTGGCGCTTGACGGTGACGTGGAGGGCATAATTAAACTGGGGTCCTCCTACAACGTGAGGATCTTCGTGACCGGTAAGGTCGCCAGACACAGGCCGGTTAAAAACCCCATGGGAACCTACACCGCAACGGCCGCCATAGCTGTCAGGGCCTAC
>JAQUTB010000130.1 GCA_028709985.1 Dethiosulfovibrio sp. | reverse complement strand
CTTTGACGGCGCAACATAGGAACGCCTCCACGTCGCCGGGGGACTCACAGCCCGGCGTGGGAGCTCCGCTGAACACCGACCATGCCCAGTAGTTTCGGATCGCCCCTCTGAGGGGCTCGACATACTTGACCCTGAGGCCGGCTCCCTCTATTCGCTCGATCCAATCAGACAGAGGGGAACATCCCCCTAGACATCCCTCTCCACTTGCGGTCCCAGAGAGGTCCTGTATCAGAGCCCTGCCCCCTCGGTCCAGCACCCTGTAGGTCTCCGACAGCGCTCTCTCCCGATCGGTGATGGACAGGACGCACTGAAACAGGACCAGGTCGAAGGATCGGTCGGGAAAGGGCATCGATTCCGCCCTGCCTATCACCACCGATCCACCGGGGCAGGAGGCTTGTGCCATCTGGGCCAGCTTTCGTGAGGGCTCCAGGCCCGTCGGGGAGAAGCCCCACTCCGCCAGGATTGCCATGCCGAAGCCGTTGCCGGTCCCTACGTCCAGGGCCCTCGTTCCCCTGTAGGGACGGCCCATCTCCAGTAGCCTGGACGTGCCGTAGGTCCCTCCTGGGCTCATGGGTCTGCCGAGACCGCACAGCCTTGTGTCCTCGTAGAGGTTCATTTATCCTCGAGCCCTTGCTCGATCTGCAACATCTTTCCAAGGGCCACGTCGGCGGGGATGAAGATTGCTCCGCACCTTGGACAGGCCGGTATGTCCGCCGGGAAAGACGCCCCCAGGTAGGACAGGGTCACCTTTACGGTCTCAAGCTCCAGGCCGCAGTCGCAGAGCCACTCGTCGGACCTGGCGAAAGCCTCCTTGACTGGATCGGGTTTCAAGGTCTCACCTCCCCTATGGTCATCCTGTGGCTGTAGGAGTCGTGGACCACCCATAGGTCGCCCCTCTTTGAGTACTGGACCCACAGGGTCCTCTCCCCCAGCACAGAGTGGGCCAGGTAGACCTCCGAGTCCTTCCTTTTCAATCTAGGTCCTCCCGACTCCGCCTCCTCTATGACCGCCAGTATCTCGCTGTCCATTATCCACCTCTCGTCCAGCAGATGGCGGAGGGGCTCCTCTATGTGAAGGTAGCTGGAGGCCGCCTCTGGGGCCGTCGTCCCCGTGAGGATTGCCTTGAGCTTGCGGCGGTTGTCCCTCCTGTCGCTCCACCTCAGGAAGGGCCGAGGAGGAGGTGTTGTCCCTGCCTCGGACAGAAGCAGGTCCAGGATGTGCCATGTGTCGTGGCCGGTCCTGCCGTAGAGCTCATGGCATAGGGCGCAGAATACCACCAGAGGCCGGTCCGTGCCGTCCACCCTCCTCTTTGCGGATCGTCTTGCCAGGTCCGGGTTGGCGGAGAATACCAGGCCACCGAAGCCGCAGCACTCGGTGGTCTCCCGAGACATTCGGTGTTCCTCCAGGGAGATCCCTCTTTTTGCCAGCAGCCGCCGAACCGAGTCCTGAGAGGCCCGGTGATGTCTGGCGGTGCAGGGGTCGCTGACGGTGACCGTCAAGGGGGCAAGCTCTCCCTTTATGGGAAGGCCTATGTGGTCCATGACTTCCCACAGGGTGGTCAGGCTGTCCTTCGGGATCCTCTCTCGGATCAGAGAGTGGCAGGTCGAACAGGCGGTTATGACCTTTGGACGTCCCAGCTCCTCCCACCTTCCGACCCAGAGGTCCATTATGTCGGAAAAAAGCTCTTCCCTGCCGCCCCATCTGGCGGGGGCCCCACAGCAGCTCACCCAGAGGGCCACAGATCCAAGTCGGTCGGTCAGATAGCGGTATGACTCGGTGACCCACCGTGGCTCCGAGGCCCCTAGCTGACAGCCCGGGAAGAAAAGCCACTCCGGCGAGCCTCCTGAGGGATCGACTGTGCAGTCCGTCTCCTCCAGAGCGGACGCCATATCCCTGAGGGGATAGTCGTGGTGGGACGGAGGCATGTGGCCTGTCTCGACCATCTTCCTCCTGGATTCCAGGCTGGCCTGCCCCACGTCCAGCCCTGTGGGGCAGACCTGGGCACAGAGGCCGCACAGGGTGCAGGAGTCTATCATCCTGTTCGCCGTCCTGTTGCCTTTGTTTATGATGAGGTTGTTGTGAAACGTCCTGACGTATCTCCTGGGAGATCCGCCGTATTCCTGTAGATAGAGACACCAGGGCTGGCACTTGAGGCACTGACAGAGAAGGCATCTGGACGCCTCGGACCTTGCCTCCTCAAAGTCGAAGCCGTCTCCTTTGGGCCTCACGGCGAGGGAGATCTCCTCGGCCTCCGGTGGCTTAGGCAGCCTGGTGGAGGACGAACGGGACCTTCCGGCGCTCAGGGAAGCTCCCTGAAGGTGTCGTTCCAGGGACAGAACTATCTCCCTTCCCCTCCTGGCCTCCTCCACGGGAGAGGGAGAGGGCATAGGCAGGGAGAATATCCCCTCCGATCCGGTTGCGTAGGTCAGGTCGTCCATGGGCCCTGGGTATCTCAGAGGGGAAGTGTCCGCCACGACGATACAGTCCCACCCCGAGAGGGAGTCCAGGTCCGGCTGTAGATACTTCACATCCAGCCCCGCCAGAAGCCCCTCCACCGTATCGTCCAGAAGCTCCCTCGGTATTCTGGTGTCATCCTGGAGCGGTCCGGCCAGGGAGTCACCTGTTACGTAGACCTTTGGGGCGTACCTTTTGGCCCTCAGGCTCTCCAGGGCGGCCATAGCCCCCAGGCCCTCGCCTATCAGGACCACCCTGTTCGGCCTGGGGGCCAGGAAGGACGGTTTTTTCCTCCTAGGAGCCCCCTCTCTCAGGGCAAACCTCTCCAGTGCCGCCATGGAAATGGAGTCCCCTTTTATGCCCCTGACGCAGCCCTTGGCGCAGGGCTCGTCGCATATGAGACAGAGAAGGAGGGGCAGCGGAAGCCCCTCCTCTGCCTTCATTCGAGCCTGGTCCACCAGGCCCTCCGCCAGATCGGCACAGAGCCCTCGGCAGTCCATGCCCACGGGGCACGCCGCCTGGCAGAAGGGGTGATCCTCCTGGACGCAGAGGTCCTCCAGCTCCCTCATCCGGCGGTTATCCATGGCTTAAGCCTTTTTCAGGTCGTCCAGGGCCTTTTTGACCCTGTCAGGGTAGGCCGGAAGATGGGTTATCCAGGCCCCTGTTGCGTCGTGGATGGCGTTTATTATCGATGCGTGAGGGGAGGTCAGTGGAAGCTCGCCGCAGCCAGCCGCTCCAAAGGGGCCGTGTTCCCTCTTTGTCTCGACGTAGTCAAGGGTCAGGGCGTCAGGGACGTCCTTTATGTAGGGCACTCCGCAGGAAGCTATTGTCCTCTGCTTAGCTATGTCCTCGAAGTCCTCTGTGAGGGCCAGTCCTATGCCCTGGGCCATTCCTCCGTAGAGCTGTCCGTCCACCACGTCTTTATTGTTTACGACCCCAACGTCGGCTATCAGTGTCATGGCCTCAACTGTGGTCTTGCCGCTGGCTAAGTCCACCGCCACCTCGGTCATGAACAGGCCGTACATATACACCGGGAAGGGAGCCCCCTGCCCCGTGACTGGGTCGCAGGCGGAGCACATAGTTGCAGTCCAGGTCCCCTCGTAGCTCAGAGGCAGGCCCTCGGCCACCATCTCGTCGTAGGTTCGGAAGGTCCCGTCGGCCTTCTTCATGGAGTGGACCAGCTTCTCGCAGGCCACCCTTATGGCGTTGCCGGTCATTACCTGAGAGCGGCTACCGCCCGCTGGGCCCGAGTTGGGGCATACGCCGGTGTCGTTTTTGTAGAGCAAAATCTGCTCCGGCTTGAGTCCCAGGGCCTCCAGCGCCTTCGACGCAGTGCCTCTTGTCCCTGCGTCCGCTCCCTGGCCGTGGTCCTCCCAGGCGTCGTAGACCCTGACCCCGTCGGGAAGGAGCTCTACCCTGGCGGAGCTGCTGTCCTCTCCGTCCAGGCCGCAGCCGTATATGCCCAGGGATACGCCTACTCCCCGTTTAACTTGGTCGGTGGAGTTATCCCTCGCCTTGGTCTTGGCGGCCTCGTACTTGGGCCTTATCCTGTCCACCATCTCTGGGAATGGGTAGGCGTCGAAGGCCTGTCCCGACGGGAAGGTCCCGCCGTTCTCGGCGCAGCTCTTGACGTTTACCTCCCTGATGTCCAGGGGATCCATGCCGATCCTCTCAGCCAGCATGTCCACCAGAACCTCGGAGGACAGGAAAGCCTGAGGGGAACCGTAGCCCCTGAAGGCGGAGCCCCAGGCGTGGTTGGTGCAGACTGTGTGGCCCTTGCCCCTTATGTTCTCTATGCCATATGGAGACCCCATAAACTGGACGCCTCGAACCGTTAGCAGGTCGCCGAACTCCGAGTAGGGGCCGTGGTCCACGTAATACTCCGACTCCATGGCTTTTATCCTTCCAGCCTCGTCGGCTCCGTATCTGAGGTGCATCCAGAATGGCGACCTCTTGCCGGTGTAGGTTATGTGCTGCTCCATGTCGTACCGGAGGAACACGGGCCTGCCTGTGGCCATTACCGCCACCCCTATGAGTGACTCCATGGTGGGGCTGAACTTGTAGCCGAAGGTGCCTCCTGTGTTGTTCTGTATGAGCCGGAGCTTTTCCGGCTCGAGCCCAAGGCCGTCCACTATCATGGCGTGGTGGATATGGACTCCGATGCTCTTGGAGTGGACGCACAACACGTCGTTCTCGTCGTAGTATCCGTAGCCCACGTCGGTCTCCATGGTAAGGTGGGGCTGTCTCTGTAGATAGAAGTCGCCGTCGACGTCGAAGGCGCATTTTTTCAGTATCTCCGAGGTCTCGTCTCCCTTGATGATCCCCTGTTCGTAGTAAAGGTTTGGGGTGCCTGGATGGATCTCTATGGCGTCGTCGGCTATGGCGTCCATGGCGTTCATGTAGGCCGGCAGGACCTCAAGGTCGATCTTTATGGCCTTAGCCGCGGCCCTGGCCTGTTCCTCCGTGTCGGCGCAGACCATGGCGTAGGCGTCGCCGTACTGGAAGATCTTCTCGTCGCACAGTATGGGACGGTCCCATCCGTCCCCTTTGTTGCTGGGGAAGGTCAGGCCGTTGATCCGGTTGTTGCCCTTGACGTCCTTGGCGGTTATGACCTTGAACACCCCGGGCATTTTCTCCGCCTCCGAGGTGTCGATGGACTTGATGTTTGCGTGGGACACCTCCGCCTGGGCTATGGCGGCGTAGAGGGCCCCTTCTGGCAGCTTGTCCCTGGCGTCGTCGCCGAAGTCCCACAGCCCTGTCACCTTGAATGCGGCGCTGGGCCTTGGATAGGACGATCCCCAGAGGGTCCCGGCTGGGTTGAGCTTCTTGGCGAAGTCGGTCATGGGCTTTTCCCCACGGAGAACCTCTGCCGCCTCCATCACGGCGTCCACTATCTGGACGTAGCCGGTGCAGCGACAGACGTTCCGGGTCTTTTGGAACCAGTCCCTAACCTCGTCTCTGGTGGGAGATGGGTTCTCGTCCAACAACGCCTTGGTCGCCATGATAAAGCCGGGGGTGCAGAAGCCGCACTGTACCGCTCCGTTGGCTATGAAGGCCCACTGGATGGCGTGAAGGGAGTCGGGCTTGCCCAATCCCTCTACTGTGAGGATACTGGCGAACTCCGGAACCTTGCTCCATTTGGTTATGCAGGACCTGACTACCTTGCCGTCCATTATGACGTTGCAGGCCCCGCACTGACCCTTTCCGCAGCCCAGCTTGGTTCCCGTAAGCCCCAGCTGACGACGGATGAC
>JAQUTB010000129.1 GCA_028709985.1 Dethiosulfovibrio sp. | reverse complement strand
CTATGATGTTCCAAGCTCAGACGGTGAAAGCCACAGGTCCCGACGACCGAGCCACTGGACCTCTCGACGATAGCCCACCTAATGCCCTGATCCGGGTAAAGACCTCTGAGCAAGGAGATCATATCCATCGCCTGAGCGACCTCTACGAAGGGGTCTAAAACCAGGAACTCTATAACCGCAGGGTCGGTCCAAACCCTGTAGAGCGAGTCGACGTGGGACTCATCCAGCTCACGAAGGTCCAGCCTCTCTGTGGCTAAAACCGGAAAGTAGTCGATCAGAGCCATTCCCTTCCTAACGCGTCGGCGGCCATCATGGCGTCGGCTACGTCCTCAGCTGTAACCTTCCATGGCAGGTTGTGGATCGTCTCCCCCGGGGCCGTGGCCATGGTCGCCGCGGCCATTATCTTCTCTCTTGAGGGCTCCTTCAAGCCCAACTGAGCGAAGGTGATCGGGAGGCCGACGGAGACGCAGAAGTCCAGGACCTCCTCAAGCACTTCCCTGGGGGAATCCTGCAAAACAAGCTGGGTGAGGGTTCCGAAGGACACCTTCTCGCCGTGGTACATATGGTGCATCTCCTCTATGGCGGTCATGCCGTTGTGGATCGAGTGGGCCGCTGCGAGACCGCCGCTCTCGAAGCCTATGCCGGACAGCAGGGTGTTAGCCTCGACAATCCTCTCCAGCGCAGGGGTAACGGCGTCGGCGTCGCAGGCGATTTTGGCCTCGTAACCGTACTCTATTAGCTGGTCGTAGCAAAGCCTAGCCAGGGCCAGGGCAGCCTCGGTGGCGACCCCTCCGGGCATGTTGGCCGACTTTGTCCTGGAACAGGCCTCAGCCTCAAACCACGTAGCAAGGGCGTCCCCCATGCCGGAGACCAAAAGCCTTGTGGGAGCCTTCGCCACTATGGCGGTGTCCACTATGACCATGTTGGGACTGGGGGGGAACTGGTAGCTCTCGAACATCCCCTCCTCGGTGTAGATGACCGAGAGGGCGCTACATGGGGCGTCGGTGGCCGCGATGGTGGGGACCACAACCACAGGGACGGATAGCTTTAAAGCAACCATCTTGCCGGTATCCAGTGCCTTTCCACCGCCTACCGCCACTATGACGTCCGACCCCTTGCCCTCAGCGATCGAGGCTATTCTCTCTATCTCCGCGTTACAGCACTCCCCACCGAATGGCTCCTCTATGAAAGCCACAGAGTTGGCCTCGAAGCTGGCCTTCATGGACTCCCTGACCGAGTCGAGGCCCCTTTTGCCACCGATGACAAGGGCGTTTTTGCCCAACAAAGCGACCTGAGCCCCCGATTTCTCGCAGGCTCCCGCCCCTTGGACGTATCTTCCTGGTGCTATGAGAATCTTCTGCATTTAGTTCCCTCCCTTTCAGACTATGGATACTATATCCATCATAGTTTACAGGAACACTGGGCTAACTGTCGATAGCTCACCGACCAGCTATCCATATTTCTCTGGTAGAATAACCCCAACGAAAACAGGTCGATCCACGTTGAAACTCTAAGGGAAGGAGTTATCCCACATGGAGAGAGGATACACGTCCTTGAACACCGGAAACGGCAAGGGGAAGACCACCGCCGCCGTAGGTCAGGCGGTCAGGGCTTTAGGCAGAGGTTTTTCCGTCTATATAGGCCAGTTTTTGAAGACCGAAAAATCGGGAGAGATAATGGCCCTGGAGCGATCGGGCCTGCCGATCGAGGTAGAGCTTTATGGGAGGGAAAGGGCCATAGGGAGCCCTATGACCGACGAGGACAGACAATGGGCGCTCAAGGGCCTTAAAAAATTAACCGCCGCAGTGAAGGACCACGACATGGTGGTGGCGGACGAGATAATAGTCGCCCTATCCACCGGTCTGCTGTCCATCTCGGAGGTCAAGGGCCTCATAGAGGGTAAGGGGAACAACACGGAGCTTATCCTTACCGGCAGAGGTGCCACGGAGGAGATCATCGCCATGGCAGACGTGGTCACGGAGATGGTCGAGGTCAAACACCATTACCGCTCGGGAGTCCCAGCCAGGGATGGAATCGAACGATGACATTTCCCAGGATAATCGTGGCAGGAACCCACAGCGGCTCGGGAAAGACCACCGTGGTGATGGGCATAGCCTCGGCCCTGAGAAAAAGGGGACTTGAGGTCCAGACCTTCAAGACCGGACCGGACTACATCGACCCAGGCTATCACTCGGTGGCCTCAGGTCGGCCCTGTCGAAACCTGGACTCTATGCTCATAGACCAGGACCCACTGCTGGAGCTCTTCCACCGATCTTCGGAGGGAATGGACCTGTCCCTGGTGGAGGGGGTCATGGGGCTATTCGACGGAGCTACCGGACTTGACGACCGAGGGAGCGCGGCCAGCCTGGCCAGGATATCAAGGACGCCGGTTGTGCTGGTGGTGGACGCTAGGTCCATGGCCAGAAGCGCCGCCGCGGTGGTCCACGGCTTCGCGTCCTTCGACCGATCGGTGAACGTGGCAGGGGTGATACTGAACAGAATAGGCAGTCCCAGACACTTCGACATGATAAAAGAGGCGATCCAGTCCTCCACGAAGGTGGCGGTGCTGGGGTACATCCCGAGGGACGAATCGATTTCCCTGCCGGAAAGACATCTGGGGCTGGTCCCGGCCTGGGAGATGGAGACGCCGGGGCTGGACAGGCTGTCCAGTTTAGTCGAGGATAATATAGACCTGGACGAACTGCTGAAGATCGCCCGATCCTCCGAGGCCTACCCGGAACATCGCAGAGACATATTCTCCACCGTTAAGATCAGGGAGAAGGTCAAGGTTGCTGTGGCGATGGACAGGGCCTTCCACTTCTACTATCAGGACAACCTGGACATTCTGTCCCACATGGGGGCGGAGATAGTCCCCTTCAGCCCTCTGGAGGATTCCAGCCTCCCTGAGGCGTCGGCGGTCTATATAGGGGGGGGCTTTCCTGAGCTGACCGCTGAGGAGCTGGAGTCCAACCCAACCATGAGGGAGGACATCCTGAAGAAGGCCCAGCTAGGCATGCCTATCTTCGCCGAGTGCGGAGGCCTCATGTACCTGGTGGACAGAATAGAGACCCCCGACGGAGTGGACAGATCTATGGTGGGGATATTCCCCGGCAAGGTATCGATGGGCAAAAGGCTCCGGGCCCTGGGATACTGCCATGGGGAGACCCTGAGGGAGACCTTGCTGGGCCCCAAGGGCAGAGGGATAAAAGGCCACGTGTTTCACTGGTCCTCCTACGAGGGACCGGAGGATACCTCCTGGGCCCTGAGGCTGACAAAGGGGGAAACCGACACTATGGAGGGTCTGGCCTACAAAAACGTCCTGGCCAGCTACCTCCACGTACACTTCGCCAGCGACCTGTCCATAGTCGAATCGTTCATATCCTCAGCCCTGGAGTGGCAAAAAAAGGCCAACAGGGTTTGACAAATGGCCGGAAGGCCCTATCATTTTCCGATGTACCTAAGACACGAAAAGCCTCGATTCTCTCGGAAGACCGGTGCAATTCCGGCGCGGACCCGCCACTGTGAACTCCATCTTGGAGTGAGCCAGATCTGGGGAAAAGAGGCTGTTTAAAGACCTGCGAGGTTCAGGCGTCTGGAGGCGGACCTTGAGGGTCCGCCTTTTTATTTAGGAGGTATGAAATGTATAAGAGATTTATGGCTCCATCGGACATAGAGGCAAAGAGCTTCAGGATACTTCAGGAGAAGATGGGCCCCTTTCAGGGCACCGAGGAGGAACTGGCCATAGTGACCAGGGTCGCCCACGCCACCGCCGACGTGGACTTCGGGAAGAGCCTCTATATCCACCCTAAAGCTATAGAGTCGGCTATAGCGGCCCTCAAGGCTGGAAAGCCGGTCATAACCGACGTGGAGATGGTGAGAGCTGGCATAAGAAAGGAAGGGCTATCAAGGCTGGGAGGGGAGGTCCTGACTTTCCTAAACGACCCAGACGTGGCGAATATGGCAAAGGCCACGGAGAACGCCACCAGGTCCCAAATGGCCATGAGAAAGGCGGTTGCCCACATGGACGGCGCCATCGTGGCCATAGGCAACGCCCCTACCGCCCTTTTCGAGGTCATAGACAGGATAAAGTCGAAAGACGTCTGCCCTGCGGTGGTGATAGGTATGCCCATCGGATTCGTAGGCGCCGCCGAGTCCCATCAGGAGCTTATGGACCTGGACTATCCCTCCATAACCGCCCCAGGACCTAAAGGAGGTAGCCCCGTCGCCGCAGCCACGGTAAACGCCCTCATAAAGCTGGCCCTAGGAGAATGATGGACCCACTGGAAAAACTGGGCAAGGTGGGGGATCTCCAGAGGGGATTCACCTCCGGTACCTCCGCCCAGGCGGCGGCGAAGGGAGCGGCCATCATGGCCGTGACCGGTGTGTCCGTGGAGTATGTCGAGGTGACGCTGCCCAACGGCGAGGACATAGAGATACCTCTCACGGACCTCAACGCCGGGCCAGGCTGGGGATCCTGTTGCGTGGTCAAGAGGTCCGGCGACGACCCGGACGTCACAGACGGCCATCGTTTCTGCGCCACGGTCAGGATCACCGACGAAGAGGGAGTGATCTTAAAAGGCGGCGTAGGGGTCGGTAAGGTTACCAAGCAGGGCCTCCCTGTCCAGCCGGGAGAGTGGGCCATAAACCCGACCCCCAGGAGGATGATTGAGCGAGACCTCTCGTGCCTGGTTCCCGAGGGCAAAGGGCTTGAGGCGTTGATCTGGATCCCCGACGGCGAGGAACTGGCAAAAAAGACCTGGAACCCCAGGCTCGGCATAGAGGGGGGCATCTCCATAATAGGGACCACCGGCGTTGTGGAGCCCAAGTCCACCGCCGCCTGGGAGGCGTCCATAGACCTCTACGTGAAGGTGGCGGCAAAGGAGGTGGGGGACGGCCCTATGTACCTCCCTCTGGGCTATATCGGGGAGAGGCTGCTGTCGGAGCGCTATTCCATCGACTTAGGCAAGACCGTCAAGACCGGAGACAAGGTAGGCTACACCCTGGAAAGGTGTCGGGCGGAGGGAATAAAAAAGGCCCTGGTGGTGGGTCATATAGGCAAGCTGTCCAAAGTCGCGGCGGGCATATTCGACACCAACTACCGTTCCGGCGACGGGCGGCTGGAGACAATAGCGGCCTGGGCAGGAGCCTGTGGGGCGTCCGCTGAGACCATCAGGGAGATACTGGACCTGAAGCTCGCCGAGGCCGCGGTGGCCATACTCCAAAGGGAGGGCCTGGATGAGGCACTTTACCACCTAGCCCGACGGTCCGGCGAGAGGATGGCGGACCTCCTTGACCAGGAGATGGAGATAGGGGTCATCCTGACGGACCTGGCGGGGAACGTCCTGAGCGCCTGGCCCGAGGATCTTATGGAGGAAGACCGATGGAAAAAGTTTACGTCGTAGGGGTTCCACCGTCTATGGACTACATGATCCCCCTGGCGTCCAGGATCGTGGGCTCGTCCCACACCCTCATAGGGGCCCCGAGGCTTCTGGATATGTTCAAGGATCTGGACGGCAAAAAGCTGATCCCCCTTCAGGGAGGATACGGAACCTGCCTGGAGATCATAAAGAGCAGGGCATCGGAGGAGAAAATCGCCGTTTTGGTCTCCGGGGATCCCTGTTTTTACAGCCTAGGGACCTCCCTGGCCTCGGCTGTGCCAAAGGAGGAACTGGAGATCGTGCCGGCCATAGGGTCCATGTCCCTAGCCTTCGCCAGGCTTGGCCTGAGATCGG
>JAQUTB010000128.1 GCA_028709985.1 Dethiosulfovibrio sp. | reverse complement strand
CGTTATGAGACATCGATGGATCAGCTAAGATGGATACTAACGGAGATCAAAGAGATGCTGCTGGCCCACCCTAAGGTTCACCATTCTCCGCCGGTGAGGGTCCGTTTCACCGGTTTTGGCGATTACTCCCTCGATGTGGCCACAAGGGCCTTTATCCAGACTAAAGAGTGGGAGGAGTTTTTGGCGATAAAGGAGGATCTGCTTTTCAGGGTATCCAAAATCGTGGAGGAGTCGGGCTCGGGCTTCGCCTTCCCGTCCACCACCGCCTATCTGTCCGAGGATATTCCACCGGATCAGGCGACAAAGAGGAAAGTAGAGGCGGAGGTCGAGGGATGGAGGAGCTCGGGCGTCCTCCCTTTCCCCAACGTGACGGAAAAAAGGGCTGTGGAGCTCAAGAATACCCTCGATTATCCTCCTATGGGGTCCCCTGAGAGCTAGAGGTGGCTTCGTCGGCCATGGGCTGTACGTCTCTGTTTAATCGCTCCATTATGAGAGCCCAGTATATCCGGCTCATTTCCCGAAAGTCTCTCATATCCACTCTGAACAGCGAGGAGAGCTTTTCTAGCCGGTAGTTTACCGTGGTGCGATGGACATGGAGAAGTTCTGAGGTTTTCGTGACGTTGAAGCCGCTCTCGCACCAGGCCACCAGAGTATGACACAGGTCGTCCCTGTCCCCTCGGTCCTCCAGAGGGGACAGTTCCCTTTTGGACATCTGGTCCATCACGACCCTGGGGGACGAGAAAAGGACCTCCTCGACACGGTAGTTCCAGATAGGATGGAGGCTGCTGGAGCTGGAGGTCCTTCTGCCGATCCGAAGGGCCAGCCTGGCCTCCTTGCAGGATCTGGCCAACCCCTCTATTCCACGCCCCAGTGTCCCTATCCCGACAGAACCAACCATCCCCATGGAGGCAAACTGATTCTCAAGCCAACGGCATTTTTCCTCCAGGGAAAGGTAGAAATCCCTCTCCATGTTCGCCCTCGCCGTGCAGGGGACGAAAGCAACGTATAGATCCAGCTTCATGGCTCCGACTATGGATCTAGCCCCTCCAAAGCATTCCTTCAGCCTGAGTAGAAGTCGGTCCCTGCCCACAGTGTCCCTGTACCCGGGAACTCGCCTTATCTCGAAAGCCAGTGCGGAATACGAAAGGGACGAGTCGTAGCCGAACTGTTCGGCCCTGTTGGAGACCAGATCTGGGTCGTTGATCCTGGGCTTGAACAGGTATATGTCCGATATGAGGGTCTGGAGGTTTCTCTCCCTCTCCAGCACCTCCTTCATGACGGTCCTCTCCCTGATATAGAGCTCCGCTTGGCGTTTTACCACCAGGGCGAAGGGCTTCACCTTATCAGGATCTCCTGTGATGGCCACAGTGCCTATAACCCTGTTCTCCAGGTCCACCACTGGATAGGTCACACCGGGCCTGGTCCCCTTGAGAAGTTTTGCCACGTCCTCAGTGTCGACGCTTCCTCTGCCGGTCCTTGCCGCTATCCTAGACGACTCGTTAAGGGTGCCCAACCCTCTGTCAGGGTCGCTGCATCCTATGATGATCCCGTCCACATCGGTTATCAGGACGTCATACCCTATAACCTCAGCTATGGATAGAGCGAGCTCTTGAGCTATCGGTTCGAGCATGCATAGGCCTTCTTTCGTCTTTCTATAGTAACTTTCAGTCATAAAAACCGTTTACTTCATTCACAATGACGGAGATTCTATCGGGATCATGTCGTAGAATATAGGTAAGGTAACGATAACTCAGGTTCCTAAGGAGGAACAAATCGTGAGAAGCGGTGTGATGATTTCCGTGTTGGCTGGCGCTCTGTGCCCTGCTCTTATGTTAATGGGGCCGATGAACGCCCTCTTTGGAGCGACCTTGTTCGGTATGGTGGTCGCGATAGGCAGCAGGAGGCTGGAGTGTGCTCTGGCCGGGAACGTGGTTCTTTCCCTGGCCGGACTTCTCACAGTATACAGCCCCGTGTTCGTGGAAGGCCTGTCCCATCAGGCGTCTTCCCTGTTTTTAGGCGGTCTGGCCCTCTGTGCCACCGGAGCTTTCGGTGCAATGAGGAACTTCGTCGCCATCAGGGAGAACGACTTAAACAGCCCTGCCCACGTTACGTCCCTGGGAGGCCTCCAGAAGGTCGCCTAGGTATATGGCACCCCTCGCCATAGATACTGTCTCAACATTTCTCTGCCGCAAGAAGCCCTGTGCCCCCGCACAGGGCTTCTTGCGTTTCTGTGTTCTCCGTCCTAAATCAGCTACAGATTATATTCCTTCCTCCGTCTTTAGCCCTATAGAGGGCCTGATCCGCGGTAGAGATCAGGTCGTCCATGGTAAGTGGAGGTATATATTGGGCCATGCCTATCGAGACTGTCACAGATATTGAGCCGTCTTTGACCTTGACCGATCTCCCAGCTATCCCCTCCCTAACCCTGTCCATTATCTGAAATCCCTCGTCCATAGAGGCTCCAGGCAGGACCACCATGAACTCCTCCCCACCGTAACGACCGACTAGATCGTAGGGCCGTAGATACCTGTGTATCTCCTTGGCGATGGAGCGTAGGACGTCGTCGCCGACCATGTGCCCATATGTGTCGTTTACCATCTTGAAGTGATCCAGATCTAAAAGGGCCAGAACCAGGGGACTCTGGTCCCTGTGGGATCTGGCGATCTCCGCCGATAGACGATCGAAAAGGGCGTGACGGTTCATCAGTTTGGTCAGATGGTCGTGACTCGCGCTGAATGCCAGTTTGGCCTGTAGATCCAGGATCCTCTTTCCGACAGAGAGCCTCATCTGAAGCTCCTGGGAGTCAAAGGGCTTTATTATGTAGTCGTCCGCCCCTGCCTCCAGACCCTTTACGACGTCCTCCTTATCTCCCTGGATTGTCAGAAGGATTATGTACTGATACTCGCCTCTTTTTAGGTTTATCTCCCTTACCTTTCGGCATATCTCGGTCCCCTCCATGCCAGGCATAAGCCAGTCGATTATGGCAAGAGAGGGAGCCCCTTCCTCCGAGAGGATCCTCCATGCGGTGCTTCCGTCGGACACCACAACCGTATCGTAGCCCCATTTTTTTATCAGGGAGTCCAGCATCACCTGGGTAGTCCTATCATCCTCGGCTATAAGTACCTTCATTTATAGACCTCCCGCTATCAAGTGATTTTTTAGTTCCGATATTTCATATCGAAGATCCTCGAGAAGCCCCATCATGGCCGAAATATCCCCATTTTCCGCGGCCCACTGTAGCCTGTGTCCCACGATCTTTAGGCCATGTGCTCCTACCCCAGCGGAGGCCCCTTTTAGAGAGTGGCCAAAAAGCCGTACCACCGCCATTTTACCGGAGGATATTCCATCCTCTATGGAGGAGACTATTCCTGGGAGATCCTCCATGAACGTCCCCAAGACACGGTCGGCCAAACTCACGTCTCCACCCATCCGAGATAGCAACCCTGCACTGTCGAGGACGAAATCCCGTCCCTCGATAGGTCTCTCTCTAGGAGCAAACTCGGACAGCAGTCTACCTAAATCCTCCGGCATTATGGGCTTGGGAAGATATCCCTGCATTCCATCGGCGAGGTACCTTTCCCTGTCCCCGTTCATGACGTTAGCGGTCAAAGCAACCACCGGGACACCTCGGTCCAAAACCGAACTGGACCTGTCCCTTATGAGCTGGGTCGTCTCCATGCCGTCCATGCCGGGCATCTGAATATCCATAAAGACCAGGTCAAAATGCCTCTCCGTCAGGGATTTCAGAGCCTCCCTGCCGGAAGGGACCGACGTCACTCTGTGCCCCCACTTGGATATCGTGGCCTCTGCGACTGTCCTGTTAGTCTGATTGTCCTCCACCAAGAGGATATCCAACGGCTCCTGAAGTTCCACCACAGGAGGCTGCACGGAGTGTGGCAGAGTCTCACATCTGGGAAAAACCAGGGAGAAGCGAAAGGACGTGCCCAGCCCCACGTCGCTTTTCACCTCTATGAGCCCCCCCATGGACTGAACTATCCTCTGGGATATAGCCAGCCCCAGGCCGGTCCCGCCGTATTTTCTGCTTGTAGAACTGTCCGCCTGAGAGAAGGAATTAAACAACCTGGACTGAGCCTCGTCGGAAATGCCTATTCCGGTGTCGGATACACAGAAGTCTATTCGTCTGAACCCGTCCTCTGAATCTACACAGGAGACTTCAAGTCGGACCTGTCCATCGTGGGTGAACTTTATGCCGTTGTCCAGCAGGTTCACCATGACCTGCCTTATCCTCACCGGATCACCGGTGATCCAGATAGGCCCATCAGGATCGACCGACACCACCAGATCTATGGATTTGGCCTTCACCGCCGATCGGTAGACCTCCTCCAGATCATAGACTATCTCGGAGAGGTCGAAGGGGACCGCCTCGAGGTCCATATGCCCCGACTCTATCTTTGACAGGTCCAGAAGGTCGTTTATCAGCCTTAAGAGGGCCGAGCCCTCCTTCCTTATGACGTCAAGGGCCTTGTCCACCTCCTGAGGCTCCTTGCCCTTGACGGTCACTGCGGTTCCAAGTATGGCATTAAGGAGGGTCCTTATCTCGTGGCTGACGTTGGCTAAAAACCTGTCCTTGGCCTCGTTGGCCCTGGCGAGATCTCTCTCCGATTCCTCCAGGCGGTTTACCTTTGCCCTCAACTCTCCGTTAAGGTCGTTTATGACCCTGTAAAGCCTGGCGTTTTTTATCATACCGGCGGTAGAGCTGAGTATCACGGTGATGAAAGCCAGCGAGATGTCCATCACCCCATCGGGCGGCTCGCCAAGCAGGGCCATCATAACCCCAAGAGGCTCGTCCTGGGACCTGAGGGAGTGCAAACACAGCGGAGCATCCGAAGACGACGTGACCATAACCGGCCTGTTTCTTCCCAGGGTCCAGGCTATGGTTCCATCGTTCACCAAGAGGTCTCTCTCCATCGACAGGTCGGAGGATATCCCGACAGGATCCTCCCAGGCACAGTAGAAGTCCAGACCGTCCTCCGAGATTAAGAAAAAGGCCAACCCCTCGACCTGAACCAGCGACCTTATCCTGGAACCGGCCTGCTCCAGGAAGATTGGGATATCGTCCGATTCCCTCAAGGAGGAGGTAATGCTCAGAGCGTCCACCGCGTCGTCGAGGACCCTCCTGGCCCTCTCTCTCTCCCTAATCAGCTCCGACAGCCGCAATTCCAGCTGGGCAGTATTTTTTTCCAGATTATCCATAGATGCTCCCCTATCTCCTCAGGACATGAGGAATATCCTGAGGATCTCGTTTATCTGTCTCTCCGACTGGACGAAGACAGACCTGAGGGTTTCTGCCTCCATGCCCACCGCTTTCCATAGCTCCCCGTCCATTGGAGGAAGGAAGTACGTCCCGCTGGAGCCTATCTTCATCGCGTTTGCCATCCAGTCCGCGAGCCAGATCAACGCGGCCTCCTCGGGCTTATCGTGTTTTTCCGGGGCATGATGCCAGGACGCCAGTCCCAGTATAGGCTCGGGTATGTTCCAGCTATTGAGGAGCCTGAACGTTACCTGTCCGTGGTCGAATCCCAGAAGCCTCCTCTCCACCTCCAACAGAGGAAGGTGGAAAAACCTGGATACCCCTAGGGCGTGAGCCATCCAGGACGGCGCGTTTATGTAGAGTAGGGCCCTTCCGATATCGTGGAGAAGTCCGGCCAGGAAGAAACTCTCGTCGCGGTGGATTTTTCTGTGAACCGCCAGAACCCTGGCTATCAACCCACATGTGA
>JAQUTB010000127.1 GCA_028709985.1 Dethiosulfovibrio sp. | reverse complement strand
AAAAGCTGCACCAGCCTGATTGGTGTCTTTTCGTGGAGCTCTTTTAGGTTAGATATCTCAAAGGACTGTATGAACACCGGAGCTCCTTTGTGGTTCATGCCGTTTTGTGTCAAAATCGACAGGAGAGGTTCCTCCAGGGATAATCCGATGGAATCGTGATAGCTGGGGTGCTTTGTCTCTGGGTATATCCCGATGGTCCTACCTAGCTCCCTCTCTTTTTCTTTGACCAGTGATATCATCTCCTGAAAGGTGGGAACGTTGTAGAGGCCGTCCTTTGAGTGGTCCCTAAAGTCGGTCCTCTCCTTGACCCTCAGGGTCTTTATCTCCTGGAGGGTAAAATCCTCGGCAAACCATCCCTCTATCTCCTTGCCGTCGATGACGGTCTTCCTCTTTCTGTCCGGATACCTCTCGGCTACGTCGGTTGTATCGCCTATCTCGCACTCGTGGCGGCATATCAGGACGCCGTCCTTGGTGGATACCAGATCGGGCTCGACGTAGTCCGCTCCCATCTCCATGGCGGTCTCGTAGGACTTCAATGTGTGTTCGGGGACATATCCACATGCTCCCCTATGCCCTATGACGAGAGGAGTTTCGAAAGCGAATCCAGCCAGGGCCGACCCTCCTAGTACTAACGCTGAGATGACGCCTATCGCTGCTTTCTTCAACTGTATCATTTCCCTTCCGTTTAGAATTTGGGGTGCAGGAGATCCATACACAGGGTAGTCCATCTATGTTGCGACGAGGAAAGGGGAGCGTATCGGTTTCATATCGACAGCCTAATATCGTAAAAATAATACTCTACAACATACTTTCACCGATCGAGGAGGTCCTTTTCATGGGAAACAGGCTCTATAGGGACGAGGAACAGCGTAGATCGCTGGAGAGGCGGTCATTTCTGCTGGCCCTCCTTTTTGCGACTTTTTTGTTCCTGCGCCTTCTCAAGCCCTTTTTCGGGGCGTTATTCTGGGCCGGTGCAATAGGGATCGTGTTTGCCCCGGTCTACCATTTTTTTCTGGGGAAGAAAAAGACAAGGCCTAATCTGGCTGCTCTGGCAAGCCTGGGGCTGTGCATATTCATCTGCGTCGTCCCAATGCTTTTCATACTGGTCTCCTTTTTGAAGGAGGGGGATTCGCTGTATCAGAGCCTTTTAAGCGGCGACCTCGACCCAGCAAGCTACATAGACCGGATAAAGCAGGGATTCCCGTTGGTCCAGGAGGCCATCGACAACCTGAACCTGGACATGTCGACCATAAAGGAGAAACTCTCGGGGTTTCTGTTCGCCACGAGCCGATTTATAGCCCAAAACGCCGTCCAGATAGGGCAAAACGCCGTTCAGTTCGTGATGGACCTGGGGTTAACCCTCTACATGGCCTTCTTCATGCTCCGAGACGGCTCCAAGCTGGTGGATCTGACGGTAAAGGCCCTGCCTATGGGGGATGAAAGAGAGCGGCTGCTGTTGTCCAAGTTCGGAGAGGTCATAAGGGCGACCATAAAGGGAAATCTGCTCGTCGCCACAGTTCAAGGCTTCCTGGGCGGGGTGATATTCTGGTTCTTGGGAATCCATGGGGCATTTTTCTGGGGCGTGGTGATGGCCATGATGTCCCTGATCCCGGTGGTAGGGGCCGGCCTGATATGGGGACCGGTCGCTATATACCTCTTCGCCGTGGGAAGCTGGGGACAGGGCCTGACCCTGACTCTGTTCGGAATAGGGGTGATAGGGCTGGTGGACAACCTGCTCAGGCCCCTGCTGGTGGGACGGGACACTAAACTGCCGGACTACGTCGTACTGCTCTCGACCCTGGGGGGCTTCGCCCTGTTCGGGATGAACGGCTTCGTCATAGGCCCATCCATAGCGGCTCTCTTCGTGTCCTTCTGGGGGATCTTCATGAGGGACTTCAACCCCTGATAAACATAGAGGTGGTCGGACAAGCCGCCCACCTCTACCTTTCCCTGCCCCTCAGGGCCATGGCGTATATTTTCGACATATCTCGCCCGAACTCCTCCATGCCGTAGGTCTTGCTGAAGAGCTTGGCGTCGGCGGAGAGCCTGGACCTTAGGTCGTCGTCCTCAAGGATCTCCCTGATCCTCTCGGACCAGGCGGACTGGTCCAGGTCGGTCTTGTAGCCGTTAAGGCCGTTTTTGACGAAATCGTCGATACCGCTGGAGCCGACCGCCACGACAGGAAGACCGGTGGCCATGGCCTCCAGGACCACCATGCCCTGGGTCTCGGCGCAGGAGGAAAACACGAAGACATCCCCTAGGCGGTAGTAGATCGGTATGGCCTCGGGCGATACCGCCCCTGCCAGAAAAACCCTGTCCCCCAGGCCCAGCTGTTCTATCCTCTCCTCGATCCTGCCCCTGTCTGGGCCGTCTCCCACTATGACCAACTTGAAGGGGACGGCACACCTCCTGGGCAGGACCGATATGCCCTCCAGCATAAACTCCACGTTCTTTTCCCTGCTCAGCCTGGACACGGTTATGAGCACCTTTTCGTCCCCTATACCGATGTCGCCCCTCAGTGCCTCCACCGATTCCTCGTCGACGCAGGAGAGTTTCTCCTGGTCTATGCCGGTGGGCAGCACGAATATAGGAGGCCTCACACCGATCATCCTCATGTAGTACTCCGCCGACTCGGTGGGGACCACCACGGCGTCGCATCGATTGCTGAAGCGCCGTATCAGTGCATGGGACAGGACGTTCTGGAAGAACGCCTTAGGCAACGGGACGGCGTGGGAGAACCGGTCCAGCCTGGTGTGATAGGTGTACACCACCGGCACGTCAAGCCTCCTGGCGAGGAAGGTCCCGACCCACCCAAGCCAGTAGGGATGGTGGACGTGGACCAGGTCCGGCCTGAAGGCGAAGAACGACCGGTAGAGCCCGGGCCAAAGTATGTTGGGGACAGCCATCCCGAAACGCTTCTTTCTGGCGAACAGAGGGGATATCCTCACGACACCGTCCTCCGGCTCATCGTCTTCGCCGTAGCCTGGGGCTATGACCAGTATCCTGTGCCCCAGGGATATCAGGCTCCGTCTGAGCCGATCCACCGATATAGGGACCCCTCCGATGAAGGGCAAAAATGTGTTGGTGAACATGGCGACCTTTATGGGGTGGTCCAACGTCGGCTCGATCGATCGATCAAAATGAGGATAGTAGTCCCTCTCCACGAACACGGCGGAGAATAGCCAGACGGCGAACGCGATAAAGCCGCTCAGTATGATGAAAAAGTTTACGTAGCCGACGTAAAACAGAGAGTGGACGAAAAACCACAGACTCTCAAGATACCTGAAAAAACGATGCTGGCCGATATCCAGCTTAACCGGCGTGACGGTAACGTCGTCCCCGTCGACTTTCACCATGACGTAGTGATAGAAGCTGTCGTCCTCGTTCAGAAGCAGTCCTCCCGCTCCACCGGTCATCACGTAGTTCACCGGGCCATCCAGGTCGGAACGGAAAAGTGGCAGTCCCGAGGAAAACACGAAGTCGACCCCCATAGAGCTCAGGGTTGACCTCAGCCTTTCCCCGCTCTCTCTGTCCATGACGTGTTTTTTCATGTGCAGTGGAACGGGAAGGTCCCACAGTGGGCTGTCACCGACGAACACGAAGGTCCGCTTCGCTGGAACCTCGAAGACCTCCGATAGCCAACGGAGCTGCCAGTCCCAGGAGGTCTTGCCGGTGCTGTCCAAAAAGACAAACCTCCTGCCCTCCACGGAGAAGGCGAAGACGTAGGGCCCGTAGTGATCGTAAAAGCGGAATGAACCGAAGGAGCTGTGCTCTCCGTCCCCGAAGGTCAGGAGATAGGGCACATTCAACCCAGAGAGGGTCCTGTGCAACGCCCTGTACTTGTCCTCCCCTCCGCTGCTGACGGCGTTTCCAGCGGAGATGACGAAATCCACGTCGCTGTCGTTCAGCAATGGGATTATCTTTTTTTCAAATATCCCTATGGAATTCTTCACGTTTCCGACCACGGCAAAGCTGAAGCTGTCCCTGCCGTTCAGCAGACGCTCTATGCTCTCCAGCTGGGTGGCGTGGACCGCTCCGTAGTTTTCCTCGAAAAAGTTGAGATATATCTTGTAGAGCACGAAAACTATGACTATCAATAGGTTTAGATAGAACAACAACTTTAACTTAGTCTTTTTTATCAACAGACTTGCCCTCCTGGAGGACCTCCGCGACTCCCATCACCAGGCCCACTATCATTCCGAGGTAGATGGTCAGAAACCTCCATATAATTATCACCGATACCAGGTTAGAAGAGGAAACGGACGATAAAAAGAACGCCCCGAAGACCCCTTCGGCAAACCCCGATCCTCCCGGGGTCGGGGCGAAGTACATTATGAAGGTCGTGACCACGATAAGGCCCAGGGAGGTCAGATAGGGCACGGTGCTGCCGAGAGGCCTGAGAAGGACGAAGGGGAAAGAGAACAGGGCCGTCAGAAATACCAAGGTGAAGATCACGGCGAGGGCCATGTACCTCCCACCGGCGAGGGATCTCTTTATATCCGAGGCGAACCGGAGGACCTCCCTCATGGACTTAAGCCGCCAACGATGGCCCTTCTCTCCATCTATGACACCGATCCTGACCAATAATCCCAACATACGGTGTACCGTGAAGACCATCCACCGCCTCTTGAACACAGCCAGGCCAAAAAAGAGCAGATATCCCAGGGCGAAAAGGCCCAGGGCCAGGGATATCTGCGGTCCCATGCCGGTCCCGGCGAAGGGGTCCAGAGCGACCATAACCACGGGAGATGCCAGGAAGATGAACACCGTGGCCAGAAGGGTTCGGACCGTCGTTGCCGCTGTGGCGGTCCCTATGGGCACTCCGAAGCGGCGGAGATACCATATCTGGACGAAACCGCCTCCTGTGGCCATGGGGGTGATGTTGGAAAACAGCATGTTTATAAACACCAACCTGGTCATGCCCTTGGCCGATACCGAGTGTCCCATGGCCTTCAGGACGAAAAACAGCCTCAGGCCGTCGGAGACGAAGTAGACGACCAGCAAAAACGACGTCCAGGCCAACACCGGCCAGGAGAGAAGACGGCCATCCAGGGACATCGCCTTCCCCCCCAGGAAGGCTGACATCAGGGACGGGACCGAGAAGCTGAGGAGCAAAAACAGCGAGACGCAGGCGATAAGCCGTTTACTGCCGATCCTCTTCACTATGGGAAGTCCCTTCAGGGCTGGGGATAGGGCGAGCAAAAGACACAGACAGAGCAGGGCTAACAACAGCATAAATACGACTCTCCTTTGAGGCCCACGAGAAAGGGCCTAACCTGGCAATCATATCAGAGTTGGCCCATTTAAAACACGGGCCAAATAGGCCGTCTCAGGGCCCTACAATACAGGCTAGTTTGACTTATGGATATAAATGATCTACTCTCATTATTGGGGACATATAGAGGGTTCCACGGCTTAAACTATCTTGGGAGGGGCGATATCATGTCGAAGATCGGCAAAAAGCGCATCGAGGTCAACGGGGTTCCTTTGGACGTTGCGGCGGATCAGGACGAGCTGCTTATAAACGTCATCCGTCGTCAGCTGGGGCTTACGGGAACCAAGCTGGGCTGCGGAAAGGGTCAGTGCGGGGCCTGCAACGTCATAATGGACGGCAAGGTCGTGAGATCCTGCATAACCAAGTGGAGCAAAGTTCCGGAGTTCGCCAGTATCCTCACAGTAGAGGGATTGGGCAAGCCCGACTCCCTTCACGCCATCCAGTGGGCCTTCATAGCCAACGGAGCGGTACAGTGCGGCTTCTGCACCCCCGGCTTTATC
>JAQUTB010000126.1 GCA_028709985.1 Dethiosulfovibrio sp. | reverse complement strand
CAGCACCCTTTTAGAGGCCATGAGAGGTGCGGAGGAATTCGTGAGGGAAAACCTCCCAGGGGCCTCTGCTCAGGCTCTACGATTCAGCAAAGGCGGAGGAGGCGAGGCCAAGGTCCAGGTTCGCTTCCAGGGCCAAAACCCAGCGGTGCTTCGCTCCCTTGGAGACCAAGCGATGGCAGTCCTGGCCTCAGACCCCAAGTCGGGCTTCATAAGGACCGACTGGAGGCAGATGGAAAAGGTCATCCGGCCTATCGTCATAGAGAACCAGATGAGAAACTTCGGCCTATCCAGGGCTCAGATAAACCAGGCCCTGATGGTCAGCTACCAGGGTAGGCCCGTAGGGATATATAGGGAGGGAAACAGGCTCCTAAACATATACTCCCGTCTCCCGGACCGGGAAAGGGACGGAGTTGACAACTTGAGGACCGTCCAGGTATGGAGCCCTCTGACGGGCAAGATGGTTCCTCTAACCTCCTTGGTCTCGGGTGTTTCAACCGAGTTCGAAAACCCCATAATCCGCAGACGGAACAGGGAGCGAACTCTAACGGTCATGGCGGACCCGGTCATAGGCGCAAACAGCACCGCCTACTTCGACAGGGTAAGATCTAAAGTGGAGGCGATCCCCGTCCCACATGGCTATACAATGGAATGGGGCGGAGAGTACGAAAGCAGCAAAGACGCCCAGGACGGCATAAAAAAGATGCTACCCCTGAGCCTGGTGGTAATGCTCTCCATCATAGTCATGCTCTTTAACTCCATGAAACAGACCGCCATGATAGTCATCTGTCTCCCCATGAACATAGTGGGAGTAACAGTCGGGCTCTTGGTCTTCGACAAATCCTTCAGCTTCATGGCGCTCCTTGGGGTGCTGAGCCTCATGGGGATGCTCATCAAAAACGCCATAGTTCTCATAGACCAGGTGAACCTCAACCAGGAGGCGGGAATGGCCCCCTACGACGCGGTAGTCGACTCCGGTATCAGCAGGCTTCGGCCCGTGGCCATGGCGGCAGGCACGACGGTGCTTGGAATGATACCTCTGGTATCGGACGTCCTCTTCGGCTCCATGGCTGTGACCATAATGTGCGGTCTCACCTTTGCGACGATCCTCACGTTGGTCTTCGTGCCGGTGCTGTTCGTGTTGCTCTACGGGATAAAGCTGCCGGAGTAGTAAAAGCTCAAAAAGCAGGGGCTGCCTCTTGTAAGAGGTAGCCCCTGCTTTTGCCCTTGACCCAAGCCTAAATGAGTAGTATTTTGACTCACGTAGACCGGTTGTAAGCATGGTCTCCAAAAAAGGGGCGGGAAGTTTTATTCCCGAAAAAGGAATGGAGCGGTTTTAATGTTAGAATCTCTTATAACCTCAAAGACGAGGGTCAGGCTTCTCATGAAGCTGTTTTTAAACCCCGAATCGTCGGGCTACCTTCGGGAGCTCGCCGACGAGTTCGGCGAATCCACCAACTCGGTCAGAGTCGAGCTAAACCGGCTCGCCGAGGCGGGCCTTCTTGAGTCCGCACCGGAGGGCCGGACCAAAGTCTACAAAGCCAACAAGGGCCATCCCCTGTTTCCGGAGATACAGGGACTGGTCAGAAAGACCTTAGGCATAGACCGGCTGGTCGAATCGGTGGTCACAAAACTGGGAGAGGTTAAGCTCGCCTTCGTCACAGGAGACTACGCAAAAGGGGTCAACTCGGGCCTCATGGACCTGGTCCTGGTGGGCAAAATAGAAAAAGACTACCTCCAGGGCCTCATATCCCGGCTTGAGGAAGAGCTTAAGATCAAGATAAGATGGCTGGTCCTCTCGGAAGGGGAGTTTCGCAAGTTGAGGCCCAACTTCGAGAGCCAGGACTCGCTTATAGTATGGAAAAGGGAGGAATAAAATTGGCACGAAAGAAAGCGGTGGTCACAGGAGGAGCGGGATTTATAGGATCCCACCTGTGTGAACACCTCATCGAACTGGGCTGGACCGTCGATGTGGTGGACGACCTGTCCCTCTCCGACGGATCGAACATAAAGCATCTGGAGGGCAACGGTGTAAAGCTCCACGTCAAAAACGTAGAGGACCTGGACTTCATATCCTCTATAGTCAAAAACTGCGACGGACTGTTCCACCTAGCCGCCATGGTCTCCGTTCCCCTCTCGGTGGAGCGGCCGAGAGAATGCTACCGCACAAACCTGACAGCCTTCTCGGACTTGCTGGACGTCATAAGGTCTCGCCCAGTTCCGGTGGTCTACGCCAGCTCCGCCGCCATCTACGGCGAGGGCACCGATGACGGACCGAGACGGGAATCGGAGGTCCCAATGCCCCAGTCCCCCTACGGAGCCAGCAAAGCCATGGACGAACTGGCCGCCGCCGCCGCCTCCCGGTGCTACTCCATACCCACAGCGGGACTGAGGTTCTTCAACGTCTATGGCCCGAGACAGAACCCTAAAGGGGCCTACGCCTCGGTCATACCTCGCTTCGCCACCGCCATGCTGGAAGGCAAACCGGCCACCATATTCGGCGACGGAGAACAGACCAGAGACTTTATCTTCGTGAAGGACGTGGCAAGGGTGATGGTGAAGGTCGCAGAGCAGGCTGACCCATCGGTCCCCTCGGTGATGAACGTAGGCAGCGGCAGAAGAGAATCGGTCAGCGGCGTATACCGCATACTCTCCTCTCTGGTTCAAAACCCCCTGCCGCCGGAATTTCTGGGGGAGAGGCCCGGGGACATAAAACACAGCTTCGCCGACTTGACCAAACTGTCCGCCATAATCGACCTCTCCTCCTTCGTCGGCCTGGAGGAAGGCATAGAGCGGACCCTGGCCTACTACAGAAGTGTAAGGCCATGAACGTCGTCTTAGCCTTCGGCACCAGACCGGAAGCCATAAAAATGGCTCCGGTCTACCTGGCCCTCAAAGAAACATCCTTAAACCCAAAAATCCTCCTCACGGGACAGCACAGAGAACAGCTCTATCAGGCCATGGATCTGTTCTCCATCTCCGCCGAGGCAAACTTGGACGTAATGACCGACCGCCAGACCCTGCCGGAGCTGGCGGCCAAAATCCTCCCCCAGGCCGCAAAAGCCCTGAGGGAGCTGAACGCCGACTACGTACTGGTTCACGGCGACACCTTAACCACCTTCGTAGTGGCCTGGGCCGCCTTCCTGGAGGGAATCCCCATAGGACACGTCGAGGCCGGGCTACGCTCGGGATCAATGGCCGAACCATTCCCCGAAGAGGCCAACAGAGTGCTCACCGACGTCATAGCGGACCTCTACTTCGCCCCTACCGACGAATCCAGGGACAACCTGCTTCTGGAGGGCAAAGACATAAACAGGATAATCGTCACAGGCCAGACCGGCGTCGACGCCATACTACACGCCGCCACAAAGGGAACCATGCCGGTGGAGGTCCCGCAGGGCCACAAACTGGTCACAGTAACCCTGCACCGCCGGGAAAACTGGCCCGTCCTCCCAGCACTGGCCCAGGCTGTGGCCGAAATAGCCAGGCAGCACCGAGACCACCTCTTCGTCTATCCGGTCCACCTAAACCCCGTCGTCAGGGAGGCGGTGTACCCAGCGCTGGAGGGAGAGCCAAACGTAAAGCTCATAGAGCCCCTGGACTACGGCTCCATGGCGGCCCTCCTCTGTGCCAGCCGACTCATCCTAACCGACTCAGGTGGCCTCCAGGAAGAGGGAGCCTCCCTGGCTGTTCCGGTGGCGGTGGCGAGAAACGTCACAGAGAGGCCCGAAGGGGTAAAAGCGGGCATCATAACCTTGGTGGGCAACGACCCAGAGCCCTTCAAAGACAAGGTCCTGGCCCTCCTGAGCGACGAAAAACGACTCTCCCAGATGGCCTCCTCCCCCAACCCCTACGGAGACGGCAAAGCCTCCATCCGGCTGGCGAAGGCGCTGGAGGAGTGGCTGTGTCGGTGAAAGCATCGAGGCACTGGTTATAATTCTGCCCCTGGAGAAGGTCAAAGACATCTCGGAGAACAGGGGAGTATACGCCGCCGAACTGGATAGCTAGCGCAGAGCCTGCCCAAACCTGGGCAGGCTCTGTCTTGGTTTAGCTACGCCTCAAGGATCCCCCTGATCTGATCCAGGGTTATGTAAAATATCTCCGATATTATCCGGTCCAGGGTCTCTTTCGGAGCAAGGCGGACCGCACCGACCAGGGGGTATCTCTTCCCTAACGAACGTTACGGCCAAGCTCGTAAACCTAGCGAAAAGTCGGAAACAGCTTCGGCTACGGAGGATATTGTCTACTCTAATATCAACGATTGCTTCGGGGAGCCGACTCCACAAAGTGCCAATTGCCGTCTGTACGAGTCATTTAAGCGTAAATTACATTTGTCCGATGCTACCCAGTGAATCTCCCTGGGAACAGTCATGTTCCACAGCTCAGGGGCACTCGTCTCTGCCCACGCCTTAAGGCTTTTGGCCTTTCGGATAACGCAGGTTATTTCACTGGTTTGAGCTGGATGAACCTCCACGAATCCACGCTGCCGGTTACGGACCTCGTGTTTCTCGGACGAATTTTATCCCTTGCTCCACGAGAAAGGGCCTGGAGCCCATCACACAGACTTAAAGCGGGACAGGCCTCTGCCGCTCGTCGAAATTGAGACTCCAGCTTAGCCATTTATAGACATCCTAACGGCCTCGGCAACGACATCGGAAACTCGTCCGCTATAGGCAGCCAAACCACCCCAGCCTGCCACGATCTCATCATCGTCCCCAGGATCAAGGGATGAGATATCCTTAGAGTGAACCCTGTCTCCTTCGTAATAAAAGCTATAAGTCCTGAAATGGAGCCCCAAAGCCTGAGTTATCATCTTGGAGATCCCAGGATTGCTACAGGGGAGATCGAGCAGTTGGGATATAAGCCTGATCTTCGAGCCCTGATCTATCCCCTGCCCCTTGATCGCATCGATAGCCCAAACGATATCCAGGACATTGGAGGAGTGGGTAGTAACCACGACCTTATATCCTCGACTCAAAAGGTCCAGGATCAAGGCCATAACGGCGAAAGTTCCCATTGGGTGAAGCCCCATCTCCGGCTCTTCGAGAATAACCCAGTCAATCTCTCTCCGTTTTGTAATTTTACCTGCCGGTAGCAGCTCGTAGCATCCAAGCAACAACGGCAGAAATTCCCTTTGCCCCGTAGACCATGCCATGTAGGAAATAGCCCGGTTGACATCTCCATCCACGTTCAAGCGAACTTCTTTTTGTCCTGCAACAGCGCTTCGGGAAAGGGACGCTCCGTGAAAAATACTCCCGTTGAGGGCATCTCTAATGGGGCCCTTTATCTTCTGTGATATTGGAAACAGGTCTTCTCTGTCCTTAAGCCCCTCCAGATACAGCCTTATGCCCTCGCTGAAATTTTTGACCACGAAGGGATCTCTCGGAGTATAGCTTCTATAGGGCTGGGGCCAGCCTGTAAGCATGGTCAGCACCCTTTGAGCGGGAATATAATAGATGGTTTCGACATAACCTTGATCGCTTTTAGGCATTCGGGGAGAAGGCCTCCCGTCTTTATCGTCCCGGTAAATAGCGCTTTCGGAGCTCCACATATGGCCCATTCCTTCGCCGAAATAGGCCTCCATCAGTCCTGGCTTGTCGTTTTTATTCCAATCCTGCCCAAACTGATTCATAGTGCTTTTTACGTACTCCTGATCCTGAGAGAGCTTGAAAAGCTGCAAAAAAACGCTTTTCCCCGTTCCCTGAGCACCGACCAGAAGAGTAAGATCTCCAAATTCAACGGATACATCTGCAAACTGACCGACATTCAAAACGCTGAA
>JAQUTB010000125.1 GCA_028709985.1 Dethiosulfovibrio sp. | reverse complement strand
CTAGATCCCTCTCGAAGGCGGGAATCCAGGCGTTCCTCTCAGAGAACATGCCAGTACCGGCGAAAACTGCGGGATGACCCTGCCAATCCTCGTCGCTCCCCTTGAAAGAGTGTACCGTGGTAGCCCTGGCCCTGACGACCGGCCACCACCTTGGGGCCTGTCCCCAAAGATGCCACATACGCCCTCTGAAAGCCACCGACATAGCCCTATCGAATCCGTCCATGCCCCTCCAGGACACTACGTCGGCTCCTCCCCAGGGGAAAAAGCCGGACTGAGACATCACAGTAAGCCTAACTCCTGAGGAACTGAGCTGACGAGCCACAAGGCCCAGAGACATAACGTCCCAGGACCTGAGGGACCTGGACAAAAACCACACCCAGCCTCTTGGCTTCATGGGGATTCCCCCTTTCCTATTCTTCGTGCCGGAGGACGAAAAATCTCTTCTTGCCTACCTTGAGAAACAGGTAACCGTCCTGCAACAACATGCCACGGTCCAGTTCGCCGCGATCGTCGGATATTTTCGCTCCGTTTATCGAAACTCCACCGCCCTTTATCAGTCTCTTGGCATCTCCCTTGCTGGAGGCCGCTCCAGCTACCACCATGACGTCGGCGATGGCAGTCGGCAACTCCGACCTCAAACGACAGAACGGTACCTCCGATTCCAGGGTTTTCATCATATCCGGGGAAAGATCCTGGAGGTCAAACTCGGCCCCAAAAAGTATATCGCTCGCCCTCTTCGCCATCTCTGCGTTCTCCCTGCCGTGAACCAGTGACGTTATCTCGAAGGCAAGGATTTTCTGGGCCTCTCTGAGCTCAGGGGACGCCGTATGCTTATCCATTATCTCGGCTATTTTCTCCAGCGGCATGAAGGTGAAAAGTTTCATCAGCTTTTCCACCGAGGAGTCCTCGCTGTTGACCCAGAACTGGTAGAAACGGTAGGGAGAGGTCCTCTCCCTGTCAAGCCATACGGCTCCTCCCTCGGTTTTGCCGAACTTGGTGCCGGACGAGGTCAGAAGGAGAGGGTTCGTCCCACCGTAAACCTGCTTTCCGTCGACCTTACGGAGTAAATCAATGCCAGAGACTATGTTGCCCTGTTGGTCGTTCCCACCCATCTGAAGCTTGCAACCGTAGGCTCTGTTCAGATGCAGAAAGTCGTAGGCCTGCAGCAGTGTGTAGGAGAACTCGGTGAAGGAAAGGGTTTTATCGGGATCGTTAAGCCTGGACTTGACGTGTTCCTTGGCTATCATGTAGTTGACAGAGAAATATTTGCCGACGTCACGCAGAAAGTCCAGGAACGAGATCTCCCCAAGCCAGTCGTAGTTGTTCAGAAGAAGGGCAGAGTTATCGCCACAGTCAAAGTTCACAAAGTGAGCGAGCTGCTTTTTTACTCCCTCGACGTTTTTTCTGATCACGTCTATGGAGAGTAGGTTTCTCTCTTTGTTTTTTCCCGAGGGATCCCCTATCATGCCGGTTCCACCGCCAGCTAGGAGTATGGGCCTGTGCCCAAGTTTCTGTAGCCAAGCCAGTCCCATCAGGGGTATCAGATGTCCCACGTGAAGGCTGTCGGCGGTGGGATCAAAACCCACGTAGGCCGTCACCTTTTCCTCATCGAAAAGCCTCTCAAGCTCCTCTGGATGGCTGCACCAATCTATGTAACCTCTCTGTTTAAGGATATTTAGTCCACCTTGCTCCATGTCTATTGCCTCCAAATTCATTCTAAAATAAAGCTATCTCCAGAGGAGAGTGCCTTCGGTCAAATTGGGCATCACAAAGGAAAAGGTCCCTATCTTCCTCATTCTTCTGGTCAATGAGACCAGAGAGTCCATCTGGGGCAGAGACGATATCCCCTTCTGCTCCGGGAACAAAAGCCTACCTGCTTTTACAAGACCCTCCAGGGTCTGAGCCAAGGAGGGCCCGTTGACGTAGCCCCAGGAGAAGCTCCTTCCCCATCCAGGGGGAAGAAAACCGTCAAGCTCAAATGGATCAAATTCCCTCAAAGACCCTACATCGATTATCCCAGACAGGGAACACCTCTCCGAATCCGCCAGCATAACGGTGGCCGGCGAGGAAGCGATCCAAACAGAACTGTAGAGATCGGAGGAAAGAGGCTTAAACCTGTATTCAGAAAGAGGCCCTTTCTTAAGCCTCTCCGATATGGATTCACCGGATGGATCTATCTCAGCCAGGACCATTCCAGGAAACGGAACCGAGAGAATAGCTCCCTTTCCCCCTGTCGCAAATATGGTCGATCCCTTCCACGGCACGGGAACGATGGCCCCCAGTCCTCCCATATAAGAAAGGCCCCATACCGACCCAAGAGGGCTCGGTAAATCCGGCAGAGACCCCCAATCGGCGGGGGGACAGGAGGCGGATAGTCCGTCTATGCCTTCGATCCTCCAGGAAAAAGCCCCACTTTCGTCTCCGTTTCTCCTCCAGGCGCAGTGAATGACCGTCTCCCCTAAGACGGGGGGTATGGGCAAGTCCCGCTTTTTGCCCCTCAGATCAACCCTCATATGACCGTCCCAGTAGGGCTCTATTCCCTTGATTGACGACGACGGCTCAAGATCCAACCTCGTGGATTTGACCATATCCTGAAGCCCTGACGGCGAGGAGGATAGGAGGACCAAACCATCCTGAAAAACACAGTATATGGGCCTGGAGGAGAAGCCTCCAGAGATCTGAAGGTATCTGAAAGTGTCCGATCCCCCTTGAGACGCCGTGGATTTTTCCATAAAGCCGCCCCAGGATAGGGGTATTTTACCGTTTTTCAGCGATCTAACTACGCTCTCCGGGAACAGAAAGGCCCCGTAGAAGTCCCCTTCCGATTCCGAGGAGAGGTCTACGAGAAAGGCCGCCTTTATAGACCTAGGGACGAGCCTGAGGGCTATTCCAATGTTCCCGGAAAAATCGTCCAAAAAGCTGTCTGGGACGATAGATCCTCGGCCGGAAAAAACCGCATTAGGAACGCCATCGGGCAGGCGAGGCAAGGCGATAACCGGATCCACATCCCCTCTGGGCATGGCGAAGAAAAAGAGTGATACCAGAGCTGAAAGCCCCAGAAATATCGCGCAAAACCAGGACACACTTTTTTGTGCAACGCCTATCCTCATGCCCATGCCTCCAAGAAAAAGTTCTCGCCGTATATTAGCATAAATCGAGGGACGGGCCACGGCCAGTCCCTCGATTTATGAGTAGTGTCAATATTTAACCTGGTTTGTCACAGTATCCAGTAGAATTTTGGCCGACTTCAAGAGAGGGAGCGCCTGCTCGACGTTGCTTATCTTTGGAGCTGAGTCGCTTAGCCTGTTGACCGCGAGGGATATTTCGTCCAGCACCTTAGCCAGATCCTCGTAACTGGCGACGTCCCTCTGGGGTGACGATAGCACTATACGTGCGACCCTCTCCTTTTTGCTGGCGGTAAGCTCGAACTCCTGGTCCACAACCGGAACGGTGGACTGAAAGCCAGCGTCCTTGAGGGCGGCGGCCAGAGAGTTGGCTGCCTTGGGCTCGCCGTGGGTCACCAAAAAGGTCGGAGCGCTCTCGGAGAAGTTCTCGGCCCAGGCGAGAAGATCTCTCCTGTCGGCATGAGCGGAAAATCCGTTTATGGTGTGAAGCTGAGCCCTGACTGTGACGTCTTCCCCTGCGATTCTGAGCTTCTTCTGCCCATCCACCAACCGACGCCCCAGGGTTCCGACCGCCTGATATCCCACGAACACAACGTGGTTCTCGGGGTTCCAGATGCCGTGCTTGAGATGGTGGACTATTCGGCCTCCGTTGCACATCCCGCTACCGGCCAGGACTATTCCGTGGTCGACGTCGTTTATAGCCTGCGATTCCTCGACCCCTGAGACATATTTTAGCCTGTCTGGAGAGAACGGGTGTCTTCCGCTATGGCGATATTCCTGGATCTCGCTGGAGCACAGATCGAGATGCTCCTCGTATATTTTGGTGGCCTTGACTCCCATAGGAGAGTCGAAGTATATAGGCAAATCAGAGGCCAACCCCTGATCCTGGAGCAGCATGAGCTCGTACATGACCCTTTGAGCCCTATCGACGACGAAAGTAGGGATGAAAACCTTTGCCTTCTTCACCAATATCTGTCTCATAAGATCCTGAAACTCTTCTCTGCTTTCCTCGTTGGTCTTGTGATCCCTGTCGCCGTAGGTCGACTCTATTACTACGTAGTCAGCCCCGGTTATGGCTGCTGGGTTTCTCTCCATAACGGTTTTCTGGGGACCTAAGTCACCGCTGAAGACCACCTTTACGCTTTGGTTTCCTTCCTCAAGCCATATCTCAAGGATGGCGCTTCCCATTATGTGGCCAGCGTCCCTGAACCTCACCATAACCCCAGGAACCACGTCTATCTTATCGTCGTAGGTCACGGGGGACAGAAAATCCAAAGCTACGTCGACGTCGACGTCCTCAAAGAGTGGTAGGACCTCAGGAAGGCCCTTTCGGAAGTTTTTCTTGGTCTTCCATTCCGCTTCCTCCCTCATGAGCCTAGCTGAGTCCCTCCACAGAACCTCCGTCAGCTCAACCGTCGGAAGGGTGGCCAATATCCTACCTTTAAAACCCTGCTTGACCAGGAGCGGAACCCGCCCTGTGTGGTCTATATGAGCGTGAGTGAGTATAACCGCGTCTACGCTGGTAGGGTCAAAGTGAAAAGGCTCTCTGTTCCTGGTTTCCTCGTCTCTACCCTGATGAAGGCCACAATCTATCAGAACCCTCTTAGAACCGACCTCCAACATATAGTTGGACCCCGTGACCTCTTCTGCAGCCCCTAGAATCTTGAGCCTCATTCAAGAAACACCTCCCCAAATATCGACGTAAGGATCATTACTATCAAATGATACCATGAAGAGCCGCTTTTTCAGCTATTCGGGACGGAGAAAATTAAAGTACACCCTTTATTCTCCTCGGACAGGATCTCCATATCCCCACCGATCAAGTTTATCCTCTCCTTCATGTTGAGGAGCCCTCTGTGACCGGAGCATCTATAGGCCTCGAAGTCACCAGAAAAAGAAAAACCGGACCCGTTATCGTGGATTTTAAGCATGGTCATGGTCGATTCTCTCTGGACGCAGATATCTACCGAATCGGCACCTCCATGTCTGAAGGCGTTGTGTATGGCCTCTTGGGCTATGCGGAAGAAGGCCAGAGTACGGTCGGGCGATTCCGGCACCGATTCACCGACCTCCACGTTTATCGATATGCCGAGGTGACGGGATAGTCTGTCCCCTAGCTCGTCCAACGCGTGCTTCAGGCCCAGGTCAAGCCATGGAGGTGAGAGTTGTGTACATAACTCTCTGAGCTGTCGGACCGTCTCCCTGCCTATATCCTCAGCCAACTTGAGGTGCTCCTCCGTGCACTCAGGTGGGTCTATCGAGGCCAATTTAAGCCTTTGGATGAGGGCCGTTATCTCCTGCACCGGCCCATCGTGGAGATCTCTGGCTATTCTGGACTTCTCCCCTTCCTGAACCCTGACCACGTCCTGGAGGTAGCGATTCCACAGCTCCACCTTGTCCCTGGCGGCGGCGGACAGACGGCATAACACTTTCCTAAGGCCGTCTATCTCCACCACAGAGGGGTAGAAAACCCTGTCCGGTATCTCACAGCCCCAGTTCAGCCTGGAGATCTCCTCGGATAGTTTTTTTAGCGGACTGACGACCCAACGCCAGAGGAGATAACCAGAGGAGACCGCCGCTACAGCCACCGCCGCCATCAAAAGTACCCACAGCCTCGTGGCCTGTACCATGGGCCCTATGAGCTGACTCCAGCCCACCGCAGCCACGACGAAGGTAGATGAGGCAGGCCAGACCGCCACGGTGTATTTA
>JAQUTB010000124.1 GCA_028709985.1 Dethiosulfovibrio sp. | reverse complement strand
TGGATGTTCTCCCGTGACCGCGATCTGGCCGTATCCGAGCCTTCCTCCTGGGGCGAGATATGGGCCAAGACCAAGGATGCCCTCTGGTCCTTGATGGTTCCGGTGATAATCCTGGGCGGCATCTACATGGGGGTTTTCACTCCAACCGAGGCTGCTGGCATCTCAGTGATTTACTCCCTTTTCGTGGGTATCTTCATATACAGGGAGATAACGCTAGAAAAGCTTTATCAGGTGTGTCTCAGGTCCGCCGTGACCTGTGCCCAGGTCCTCATCCTCGTCGCTGCGGCTCAGACCTTTGGGTGGTTTCTCACAGTGGCCAGGATACCACAGGCGGTTACCTCCGCTGTGGTCGCAAACGTAACCTCACCGTGGATGTTTTTGGCCATGATAAACGTTATCCTCCTGATAGTGGGGATGTTCATGGAGGGAATAGCGGCCATCATAATATTGGCTCCCCTCTTCTTCCCCATAGCCTCTGGGATGGGCATAGATCCACTTCACCTTGGAATAGTCATGGTGTCTAACCTTTCCATAGGCAATTTTACCCCTCCGTTCGGGCTTAACCTGTTCGTGGCCAACGGGGTTACGGGACTTCCCATGTCGGAGATCATCCCAGCAGTAGGGCGTTTCATACTGGTCAGTATCGTGGCGGTCCTCGTCATCACCTACGTTCCGGCCATATCGACTTTCTTGCCCCATCTGGTTTACCCTTAAATAGCATAAAGGTCCCCTCGAAAGAGGGGACCTTTATGCTATGCTACGGGATATGTTTTAGATCTATAAAAGGGGTGATGACCGTGTCGTCTGGGTTTGATCTATGTCTGGATGTGATGGAGCGGGTCAACTTGTACGGTAGGGACCAAGGAGGAGGTTTCTCCAGGCTGGCATACAGCGATGAGGATAGAGGGGGAAGGGAAGAACTTATAGGGCTCATGAAGGGCTTGGGCTTTGATATCAGGATAGACGACGTGGGTAACATCGTGGGCACGTTAAGGGGCTCATCCCACACTAGCCCCCCTGTGGCGGTAGGTTCTCATATAGACACAGTCCCTCAGGGAGGAGCTTACGACGGGGTTCTAGGGGTCGCCATGGCTATAGGCGCGCTAAAAGAGATCGAGGAAAGACATCCAGACCATAAGTATCCACTTCAGGTGATGGTGTTCTCCGGCGAGGAGTCCAGTCGCTTCGGCATCTCAAACGTGGGAAGCAAGGCGATCACAGGATATCTGACCCTTAAGGATTGCTTCAGCTACAGAGACGACGATGGGATCGTCCTCTTCAACGCTATGAGAAAGTTCGGCCTCTCCCCCGAGTGGATGGGACGTTCCAGGTTGCTGCCCTCCAGCATAAAGGCCTTTTTCGAGGTCCATATAGAGCAGGGGCCGTTCCTCGATCGATCCGGGATAGACGTCGGTGTCGTAGAGGCTATAGCGGCTCCAACCAGGATGGCACTGGATATAGAGGGAAGGGCCGATCACTCTGGGGCCTGCCCAATGGACATGAGAAAAGACGCTCTCGCTGCGGCAGCAGAGGTGGTCCTGGCGGTGGAGGCGGTGGGCAGGGACGAATACCGACACGGAACCGTGGCCACAGTAGGGGTCTGTCACATAGAGCCAGGGGCCATGAACGTGGTCCCTGGAAGGGCCCATCTGAAGGTAGACCTGAGGGGAATAAGAAAGGAAAGCCTAGAGCGATCCTACGAGAGGATAAAGACGTCCATCGAGAGTATATGTTGCTCCAGGAAGGTCGATTTTGACTTAAAGCTCCTGTCAAAGGGCGATCCGGTTGTCCTGGACGGCGGCCTTAGGCGACTTTTAGGCAAGGTATGCGACGACCTTGGCCTGAAGTGGACCGACATGCCAAGCGGGGCTGGACACGACGCCATGTATGTGGCGTCCTCGATTCCGACAGCCATGATATTCGTCCCATGTGTCGATGGGATAAGCCACAACAGGTCCGAGCAGGTCGAGTTGGAGAGGATAAAGCCCGGCTATCGGGCTTTGGTAAGGGCCATAGAGAGTCTGTTGGAGAGATAATCTGAGAGGAGTGAGCTTTTTGAGGAAGTTTTTACACGGAGCCAGAGTGGTGGATCCGAGCCAGAACCTGGACGGATACCTGGATATCGTAGTTGAGGACGGAAGAATAGGATGGATAGGGCAGGGGAAGCCCTTTTCCCAAGGGGACTTTGAGGACGTCGATTTAACCGGCACGGCGATTTTTCCTGGGTTAATAGACGTTCACGTTCACTTCAGGGAGCCAGGGCAGGAATACAAAGAGACCATAGAGACTGGGGGTCTTGCAGCCGCTTCGGGAGGCTTTACCCAGGTTATCGCCATGGCCAACACGTCACCGTCGGTGGACTCGGTCGACACCCTTTCTTTCGTCATGGAAAAGGGTAGAGCCTCAAGAGTCAGGTTCAACTCTGTAGGGGCTGTTACAGTTGGTCTGAAGGGCAAGGAGCTTGCCCCAATGGAGGCGATGGCAGAGGCAGGAGCTGTGGCTTTTTCCGACGATGGTCTTACCGTCTCCGATCCCAACGTGATGATGAAAGCCTTTGAGAGGTCCGCCGCACTGGGGCTCCCCATATCGGTCCACTGTGAGGACCCCCTTCTCTGGGGTGATAGGACGATAAACAAAGGAGCTATCTCGAAAAAGCTGGGGCTAAAGGGGGTCGACGCAGCGGCGGAGGAGGCGATTATACAGAGGGATATTCTTTTGGCCTCTAAAGTCGGCGCTAAGGTCCACGTATAACACGTGAGCAGCGCGTTGGGGGTGGAGATGATCCGAAGGGCTAAGGCGGATGGAGTTCAGGTCTCCGCTGAGGCTACTCCCCATCATCTGCTGTTGACCGACCGTGACGTCCTATCCCAGGGGACCAACGGAAAGATGAGCCCTCCTCTCAGGACTGAGCGCGACGTACTGGCGCTTCAGGAGGCCCTAGCGGACGGGACGATTGACGTTATAGCCACCGACCACGCTCCCCACAGCGTGGAGGAAAAAGCCAAGTCGATGGTAGAGGCCCCCAACGGAATAGTGGGATTGGAGACAAGCCTGTCCCTTATGCTCTCCGAGTTGGTCGGCAAGGGAAAGATCGGTCTTTCCCGGATGGTGCAGGCCATGTCCTGCACACCTGCGTCGCTTTTTGGACTGTCAGGAGGTTCGCTTCGGCCAGGATCGGTGGCGGATATGACCGTGGTCGATCTGGGAAACCGCTGGACCGTCGATCCATCTCGTTTTCTATCCAAGGGTAAGAACACCCCTTTCGGCGGGATGTCCCTGACCGGTAAGGTGGTCATGACGTTCGTATCCGGCGAGGCTATTTTTATCGAAAAAAATTGATGCAACCGGTTGCAAAAAAAATTAGTGACTGATATAATGCCTCCAGCCCAGACGTTGGGAGGCGCATATCTTTGAATTTAAGGGAAAAAACTGTCGTAATGACCGAGGAGGACATGGACAGGGTCCTTCGTAGAATCGCCAACGAGATAGTTGAGAGAAACCGAGGTGTGGAGGATATTGTCATCCTGGGCATCCAGAGAAGAGGTGTCCACCTCGCGTCGCGGATCAGGGATCTACTAAGAGAATCGGAGGGAACTAAGGTTCCCACAGGAGAGCTGGATATAACCCTTTACAGGGATGACCTAGCGGTCCTATCTGACGATCCGGTGGTCCACAGCACCTCCATACCGGTTTCTGTGTCAGGGAAAAAGCTGGTCCTGGTGGACGATGTGCTTTTCACAGGCAGGACCGTTAGGGCCGCTCTTGATGCCCTGATGGACCTGGGCAGGCCCGGCTCGGTGCAGCTTGCCATATTGATAGACAGGGGTCACAGGGAACTTCCAATCCAGCCCGATTACCTGGGCAAGATGGTTCCAACCTCCAAAAACGAGATAGTCGAGGTAAAGGTCAAGGAATTGGATAAAGAGGATAGAGTCGTGATCTGCGATAGGGAGGCTGAAATATGAGCTGGGAGAGAAGGGGTTTGACCGATCTTTGTGATTGGACCAGGGACGATTACAACGTCTTTTTAGATCTTGCGTCGAACTATAAGAGGGCGTTGGACTCGACCCACGAAAGAAAAAAAGACATTCTCAAGGGCAGGGTCGTGGTCAATCTTTTCTTCGAGCCGTCCACCAGGACTAGGGTTTCCTTCGAGATGGCCGAGAAGCTGCTTGGGGCTGACGTGATAGATTGGTCATCCTCCGGGTCAAGCCTCTCCAAGGGAGAGACCCTCAGGGACACAGCCTGGACCCTTAAGGCCATGGGCATAGACGCACTGGTTGTGCGTCACGGCAGGGCTGGTTTCCCCCTCTTCCTTCAGAAGCTCCTTCCCGGGGTAGCTATCATAAACGGAGGCGATGGTGCTAGAAGTCATCCGACACAGGCCCTTTTAGATCTTCTATCCGCCACCGAGGCCCTTGGAAGCCTCGAAGGTATCCCAGTAGTGATAGCTGGAGACGTGGGGCACAGCAGGGTAGCGAGGAGCGTGGCTAGGGCTTTCTCCACCATGGGGGCAAAGATAACCTTTGCCGGTCCCAGGTCCCTTATGCCGGCCGACGTCGATAGCTTGGGCGGCGTCTATCGCCCCGACGGTCTTCAGGCCGCCAAGGACGCTGGGATAGTCTATCTCCTCAGGATCCAAAAGGAGAGACAGCAGCAGGAGGAGTTCTTCCCCTCTGTAGACGAGTACCATCGCTACTTTGGCGCCTCCAGTCAGACGGTTCCAGCTGGAACCCTTATAATGCATCCAGGGCCAATCAACAGAGGAGTCGAGATAGCCTCTCCCGTCGCCGATGGACCGGATAGCCTTATACTTGATCAGGTCAGGAGCGGAGTCGCTACCAGAATGGCCATATTGGACCTTTGCCTGGGAGGTGTGGCATAATGGGATTCGTAGACCTTTTCGTCGATCTCGGTAAAGTCGGTGCGGACGGAGTTGCAGATAAGGCGAAAGAGCAGGGAATCATCTCCATGGGGGTTATCTCCTCCTCTGGTGACCGTAGTTGCTCTGGGGTGGACCTGTTCTCCATCCCATGCATAGTGGGGCAAGACGGATCAATGAAGGAGATAAGGAAGCTCAGGGAGTCGTCCAGGACCAACTTGCTCTACGGTGGGCGTAGGCTTGGAGGAGACGGCAAATTGCTGAGAACTGTCATGTCCTACTGTTCCGACATGGACTGTCGGATCGTGATCGTCCCGGACGAGATTTCCATGACTTCCGATTCCCAGGTATCCGAGGGTAAGGCCTCTAGCATCTCAGGGATGAGAGGTTTCCTCGCCGTGGCCGAGTCCTTTGGCGTCTTCAGGGCCCTGGAGCTGTCCAAAGAGTCCGGGGTTAAGGTACATCTTCACGGCATCTCCACCGCCAGGTCTTTGGATATAATAAGGGATTTTAGAGACAAGGGTCTAAGTTTCAGCTGTTCCGTAATAGCCTCAAGCCTATGCCTAACCGAGGAGGACCTTATCGATTCCCGCTGGGATCCCTCCCTCAAAATGGCGATCCCCCTTAGATCGGAGATGGATCAGAGGGCCCTTTGGGCGGCGGTTGAGGATGGGACGGTCGACGCTGTCACAAGCGGCTACGTGGGCATATTCGAGGAGGACAGGATGGTCCCGTTTGAGGAGGCCCCCTTCTGTGGCATGGATTTCGATGGGTGGATAGACAGACTTTATCAGGAGAGGGAGAGGAGGTATCCTCACGTCTCCAAGGACAGGCTGACTCGCTGTCTTTCCTCCGGTCCTTCGGGGATTTTGGGTTGTTGATCTGAGAGAGGGAGGTTTTCATGGGGCGTGGCGTTGACGATTATTCGGCTGTATTGACTTCTGTGGAGCTTATATGTGACGACGTGCTTTATCTTCGAGCCAGTTGTCCCGAGGTGGCTAAGGG
>JAQUTB010000123.1 GCA_028709985.1 Dethiosulfovibrio sp. | reverse complement strand
TAGCTCGTCGTATTTCTCGAAAAAGCCTATCTGCCTGGACGTGGTGTAGGATATGGTGTAGCGATGTTCTCCCCTGGATAGATCTACCTCCGGGGAGCCTATCCTGACCCTGACGCCGTTGGATAGACCCTGAGTGCTCCACGGCTCGTCCTTACCGTCTCTGGTTACCGATGACACCTTAAACGGGACCGTCACTGACCTGCCGGACCTGTCGGTGTAGATCGTGGGGAAATCCCTGAATATTCCCCGCTTTATCCGGTTGCCCTCCACGTTGACCGATATGGTCTCTATCACGTGGAGAACCCCGTCCTGGTCGATTTTAACGTCGCTGTGATAATCGGTGATTACCTCCGACGCCTGAGCCTGAAACGCCGTCAGGACCAGGGTCAGCACCAGAAACAGGGCCTTTTTCAGCGTCCTCATGGCGTTAAAATCCCACTTGGGGGGCCTCCGCCTCAGCTTTATCGTCGAGCTCGAAGAACTCGGCCTTCTTGAAGCCGAACATAGAGGCTATTATGTTGCTGGGGAAGGACTGGACGGATATGTTGAGCTCCCTTGCCGATCCGTTGTAGTATCTCCGGGACATCTGTATCTCGTCCTCCAGGGAGGACAGCTTCTCCTGAAGCTGAAGGAAGTTGGTGTTGGCCTTGAGGTCTGGGTAGGCCTCTGCTACGGCGAACAGGCTCCTGAGGGCCCCTGTCAGCATGTTCTCGGCCTTGGCCGAGTCCTCGACCGACCCAGCTCCTACCGACGCCGCCCTGGCTAGAGTCACCTTCTCGAGGACCTCTTTCTCGTGTCCAGCGTAGCCCTTGACGGTGTTGACTAAGTTGGGGATTAGATCGTGGCGGCGTTTCAGCTGCACCGATATGCCGCTCCAGGCCTCCTCCACCATGGTCCTCTTCTTCACCAGGCCGTTGTAGATAGACACCACAACCAGGCCCAGAACCACCGCTACTCCTGCTATAATTAAAAATGTAACCATATTCAACCTATCCTCCTTAAGTCCATATTTTACCTATTGTATCACCATACGGGCCGATCACCACAGGCCTTAAGGTCCAAATTTTGTGCCTTATAGGTCGATTGTGAGGTCAACCTATAAGGGGAAAGGAGTGTTGTTCTTGTCCCTTAGAATAATTTCCTACAGGTCTCTGGTTTCCCTTGAGAGGGAGATTTTGGAACTGTACGGTAAAACACCCGGTTTAAACTTCGTAGTTCCGGCGTCGGAGGACAGGGAATGGCTCAAGGACGTGCTTTTGGCCAAAGGCACGTTCGGAAGCGAGCGTTTCAGGATATACCGATGGGACGAGCTTTACAGGGAGCTCTGTTCAGGCCTGGAGGATCAGCAGGGCGTCGAGGGGCTGGTTCAGATAGATCCTCCAGACCACTGGCTGGCCCTGCACGGGCTGACCTCGGACCTAATCGCTCAATGGGGGGAGGACCTGCCGCCGGGGGTCTCCCAGATGGGGTTCGTCTCTTCCTTGGGGGAAACGGTAAGGGAGCTTATAAGGGAGGAGATACCGGCGGAGGGGCTTATGGAGGGGCTTTTCCCCGACGGCCAAGGCCACCCAGACGAGCCATCGTGGATACTTGGGCACATCTACGGCGAATATCTGAGCCTTCTTCGGGAAAGAAAGCTGATGGACAGCGCCGCCATATCTACCGAGATAGCCAAGCAGGTGGATATCGGTGGAGGTGCATGGGCCTCCCTCTTGATGAGGCCCATGGTGATGGTGGGCTTTTACAGCTTCAACCATTCCCAGCTCGGCATGGTCAGGTCCATGGTACGCTCCGGCCTTAACCTGACCGTCCTTTCCCCCACGTCGGGCATGTCCGACGAGTACGGGGCCCTGGCTCAGCTGGAAGGAGCCTCCCTCAAAAGGGCCGAATCTTCGCCTTTTAGGATGTTCTCCATAATTGGGGCTGGCGCCAGACACGAGCTTGAGACTGTGGCAAGGGAGCTGATCCTGTGGGATAAGGGGCTATCCTCCCTGCCCGGAAAGTTCCCGGGATGGCAGGACGTGGCGATGACGGTCCCTCCTAACTCGATTTTGCTGGCGGAGGAGGTCCTCGACCGCTACGGTATACCATTCAACCTCATGAAGGGAAGGACCGTGTCCCAGACCATACTGTGGGATACCATAAGAAGGGCATGGGACTGCCACAGGGACGGATGGCAGCCCGATCCCACATCCGAGCTCCTGTGCCTTCCCTGGATGGTCCCCGAAGGCGATAGGAGGGGGCTGGCCCGATCCTCCGCCAGAGGTTTGAGGGAATGGCGAAACTACCTTAAGGATCAACAGGAACTTTTAAGAGCTCTGGATGCAGTGGCTAACTTCTGTAAAATCCTGTCATCCGGCGACAGCTGCGAGGGTATCCTGAGAGCGGTGAGAGATCTTGCGTCGGAGGTAATGGACTGGAGGAGGACTTTGTCCTCCCAGGTGGAGAATATCCCCGATCTTGACCGATCCGTGCTGGAGCTTGGCTCAGCGGTAGGTGAGCTGGACAGAAAGCTTCTCAAGATGAAGGAGCTACAGGCGGACCTGGGGGAGATAGGATCCAGGCATCTCAAGGGCGGCGAGGGTATGGCATTTCTCTCTGTGTGGGCCGATAGCTCAACGGTCTGGCCTGGGCCGGCCAATCTAGGTTCCATGTCCCTCTACAGCGGAACCCCTCCCGTTATGGCTCACCACGGGGTGTGGATAATGACCGAGGCTACGGCGAAGAACTGGCCCGGAAGCCTTGCCGAGTCACCTCTGCTGAGGGAGGCCCAGAAGGAGGAGCTCCACTCTATGGATATCATGGGGAGCAGGCTGGATCGGACCCATTTGCCCCTTCTTGCCGAGAAAAGGCTCCAGAAGGAGGTGCTCTTTCGCCGCCTAATGGCCTGCGGCGACGGTCTTTTGATAGTGTCCAGACCGTCGGTGGACGGATCGGGAAGGCCTCTCATGGAGAGCCCCTTCATAAAGAGGGCTGTGCAGGACAGCTGGGTTGAGGATCTGGGCTCCCTGGACAGGTCCTCCGGCAGGATACTTCCGAGCTGGACCGAGCCGGCCGTCCTGCCTTCCGAGGTGCATCAGCCTCCCAGCGGCATGTTTACCTTCAGACCGGAGAGGACCTTTCCGGAGAAGCCGACTCCCGTGGAGCTCAGGACCATAGCCCTGAGCTCGGTCGACAGCTTCAGGATCTGCCCCTTGCGGTTCAGGTGTTCCTACATCGAAGGGCTTTATCCTCCCGATCCCGGCGGCTTCAGCCCGGCCCTGGCCGGGACCGCCATGCACGAGATTATGAACCGGGCCTGGGGCGAATACCTTAAAGACGACTCCAAGCCCCTGACCGGGCTGGTGGACGAAATATGGGAGTCGGTGTTGGAGGAGACCTATCGTTCCATGGTGATCGATCGGGATCTGGCCCGGAGAAAGGCCATGTTTTACTCCGAGTTGATGTCCGGCGTCTCCCTGGTTCAGTCCATAGAGTCCGGTGGACTGAGGGACCGGAGGGTCTCCAGCCTTACCGAGTTGGACCTGCCCCGCCTGCCGATGGACTCGGTAGCGTTCACAGGCAAGGCTGACAGGTTGGATATCCTGGACGACGGAAGGGCGATCATCTGGGACTACAAATCGGGAAACTCCTCGTCCTACTCCAGCTCCCTACAGTTGGCGGCCTACGGGGTGCTCCTGTCTCAGGGATACCCTGGAGTGTCCTGTGTAGGGGGCTACGGTTTTATCGGGTTCAGGTCCGGTTCCGTGACCGGGACCTCCGACGACGATACCTGGGGCTTAATGGGACTGAAGGCCAAGAGCAGGATACCTCTGGAGAGCAGATTTGAGGAGGCAAAGGCGCTACTCGATAGCATCGACAGGGCGGTTGGGTCCGGTGAGTTTCCCCCGGACTACGAGAGCTCCGGCTGCGCCAGGTGTGGCTACTCTTCTCTCTGTCGAAGAGGGGAGCTGAGGGGGAAGGAGGACGATGATGATCAAGCCGAGCTATCCTGAGAATGGGGATCTCCTGTGGTTGACCGAGCTGGTCGAGAGTAGGACTTTGAGAGCTCAGATGGAGGCCATAACCGCCCAGGAGCCCCTTGTGGTTGTGAGCGCAGGGGCTGGAACGGGAAAGACCTGGACTCTGGCCTGGAGGTTTCTGTGGGCCGTCGCAACAGGAAGGGCCAGGTCCGGCGAGATACTTACTCTGACCTTCACCGACAAGGCGGCCACGGAGATGGCCGACAGGATAAGGTCTTTGATGTCCACAGTTCTCGAGATGGCCCCAGAGGGAGGCTCGGTCAGGGCTAACCTGAGCGCTGGACTGGAGGAGCTGGACGATGGCTACATATCCACCATACATTCCTTCGCCTCTCGGGTTATAAAGGAGTCGGGGCTGTCTTTGAACCTTGATCCATCGTCCCGAGTCGTCTCCGCGCCGGAGGAGGACCTGTTTTGGAGGCAGATGGTCGACGTCCTGGACAGGGTGGACCTCCGATGGATCGGGACGAACCTGTCCGGGGACGTGAGGCGAAAGGCCCTATCGATCCTCATGGATCCGGTGGTCCAGGGGATATTGGGGGACTACGGCCCTGATAACGTTATCTCCTTTGTAAAGGGTCTTATGGATATAAGCTCCAGCAGAGGTGACAGACCTGACACACTATGGGGCTGGTCCGAGGACCTGCCGGACAGGCATGACCAGGTTGCCATGGATGCCCTGAGGATCGCCCACGTGATGTGGGAGGGCATATACCGGATATGGTTCGGCCCCCTTGGGATCTGCCGTGGCCTGACTTTGGACTCCACCGCCCTGGCCGGTAGGATAAAAGGGCTTATGGACAGGTGGGGAGATTATCGGGAGGACCTGGACCTGCCCGCGTTTTTGGCGGATCTTGCGGAAGCAATAAAGGGAGCCAGGGGAAAGCTCTCCGACTCGATCGCTCTGATGTTGCCGGAGGGATCGGTCAAGCTCCACAGGGAGGCGATACTGGCTCAGTCGTTCCTGTGGGACCTATCCCGCGACGGGTGGTCCGATCGGGAGCTTGAGATAACCTCCGGCCTTCTCAAGCTGGCTGGGCTATGTTGGCATTGTTGGGAGGGGCGGAAGTCGGGCAGGGGGCTCATCGCCTTCGACGACATGATCCTCCACGCCGGGAAGGTTCTGGAGGGAGACCTGGCCTACTCCTGTAGGTTCAAGGAGATAATGGTCGACGAGTTTCAGGACACCAACGGCCTTCAGGACAGGCTGATAAGGTCCATGTCGGATGGAAAGAGGCTTTTCCTGGTGGGAGATCTGAAACAGTCCATCTACAGGTTCAGACACGCCGATCTGTCCATTTTTGGAAAGTACATAACGGAGGCTCAGACCGGAGGCGGTAAGTACGTCTCCCTCGACGTCAGTTTCAGGACCAGGGATACGCTTCTCCAGAGCGTAAACGGGCTGTTTTCCGGCGTGTGGAGGGACGGCCTTGGGCAGGACCTTCCTCACCGGTACGAGGAGCTTCGTCCCCCGGTGGACGAGGGGTGGCACAGAAGGAGGCAGGAGGTTTCCGTGCCGACGATGGAGCTCCTTCTCGTCCCACACGAGGAAAAGGTTAAGGCGGAGGAGAGAAGGCTCAGGTCCATGGAGCTTCTGGCGGGAAGGCTCAGCTCCCTGGTCGGGGAGGCCTGCTTTTGGGACAAGGGAAAAGAGGACCTAGGCAGGCTAAATTGGAGGGATGTAGCCATATTGGTCCCGTCCAGGTCGATATTCCCCGCCATCCAGAGGGTCCTGGGAGACCGGTGGGGCATACCGCTGCATTTTGAGAAGAACACCTCCTATTACGCCAGGACCGAGGTACAGGATTCTGTGGCGTTGCTTAACTTTCTCTCCGACCCCTCCGATGACCTGGCCCTGGCTGGGTTTCT
>JAQUTB010000122.1 GCA_028709985.1 Dethiosulfovibrio sp. | reverse complement strand
TAAAATTCCACCAAAGAGACCATCCCAGCCAAGGTAGCTAGGGCAGACCAGAAATATCCACCAAAATCGACGGCTACGATTACCGCTAAGACTAAAACGATCCCCGAAAGGGCCCGTTTTACGATCTCAGCGCCGGGTCTATCGTAAGCCGCCATATCGCCTGTCCCTCATCTTAAAACTCTCTATCGCCGTGTCCAGCATCTGTGAATCAAAGTCAGGCCACAGGACATCGGTAAAGTACAGTTCGCTGTAGCTACACTGCCAAAGCCAGAAATTGCTTAGGCGAAATTCACCGCTGGTCCTGACTATAAGATCCGGATCGGGAATATCTGGAACGTACATATACCCACGAAGGGAGTCCTCATCCAGGGGCTTATCGGGGTTTTCCGCGATAAAACGATTGACGGAGTCCAGTATCTCCTGACGGCCTCCATAATTAAAACAGGCTATAAGGTCTATAGAGGAACATTTAAGGGTTTCACTCTCCGCCCTATCCATGGCCTCCACGACAAAATCGGGAAGTCCCTCCCGTCTCCCCGCAAAACGCACCCTTACATCCTCTCTCTTCAGGTCGTTGAGTTTTTTTCTGGCATAGTAGCCGAAAAGCTTCATCAAGCCGGAGACCTCCATCGATGGTCTCGTCCAGTTTTCGCTGGAGAACGCGTAGACGGACAGATATCGAATGCCCCTGTCCTTAGCGGCATAAACGAGGTTCTCCAGCGTTCTAACACCAGCTCTATGGCCTAAAAGACGGGGAAGTCCCCTCTTCTTTGCCCAACGCCCGTTGCCGTCCATTATGATGGCCAGATGGTCAATGGCGTGTTCTTTCTTATTCATCTTGATCTCCTTAGTCTTGCATCGTCTAATCGTTTCCTTACTTCCTGTATATCCTGCCAAGTCAAGGCCTTGGGGCTATCCTTCTTTCGGGACTCGTTTCTCAGCAGATAGCTGGGATGGAACATGGGCATAACGTCTATCCCTCTCCAGGAAAACCATCTTCCCCTTAACTTGGTTATACCCTCGGTAGTCCCTAAAATCCATTTAGCGGGAGTGTTTCCAAGGCACACGATTATAGATGGATTTATTATTGCGATTTGAGCCTCAAGGAATTTTTGACAAACCACAATTTCCTCTATCGCTGGAACCCTGTTACCAGGAGGACGACACTTAACCACGTTCGTGATATATATCTCTTCCCTGGAGATCTCCGCTGCCTTCAGTATCCTGTCCAGCAGCTGTCCAGCCTTACCCACGAAGGGTTTACCTTGGACGTCCTCATCGGCCCCTGGTCCCTCTCCAACAAACATCAAAAGAGCGTCCAAAGGGCCCTCTCCTAGAACAGGCATGTTTCTGTCCTTTCCAAGAGCGCATCTTTGACAGTCTCCTACTTCCTCCGCTATTTTTGACATTAAAAAAGAGCTCAAACTAGCTTTATGATTGTCGGGATTCAAACCTAATCACCTTTTCAACGTAAACATCCACCTTGCTTACATCCAGACCGCAGAGAAACTCGACGGTCAGTTTTACCCTCTTAGATATCTCCCTTGCTATGTCGACTAAAGAGGGGGATCCCAGATAGAGGACCACGGTTAAAGCTATTTCCACCGTCGTATCCAGATCCTTGACCTGGATATCGGACAGAGTCGAGACCCTGGCGTGGCTGGACACCACATGGCGGCTTATCTGAAGGACTGCCTCCGTGTCTATTTTTATATCTCCAAAAAAGCTGAAAGGAGGTCTAACTATGGTTTTTTCATAGGTATCTTTCAGCCTTAAAAGGTTGCGGAGCCTTCCCACGAGCTTGCCGGTATAGTTTTTCCTTATCTGAGCCTGGGATACCGGTATGACGTGTTGTTTTTTATGTTTTCTTTCATATTGGGCCTTGGCTATCTCCTCCGGGGAGGCGACGTCCGATATGTGAACAAACTGTTCCGGCTGATTGAGCCCCAGGGCACGACAGATCTTCTCGGCCATTCCCTGAGAGGTCGCGATAACCATCAAAGAGCAGGGCGAATGGTCTCCTAAAAAACCAGTCACCTCTGCTCTATGGTCGGGGAACAAAAACATGGCTCTCCTTATAGCCCTAACCATGTTCTTCTCGGTTTTAGCGCTTTTCCCCGCTACTATTCTTCCCCTGGCGATAACCAACCCATCGTCTATTATGTAATCGATATCCCTCTGTCTAGCTACAAACTGGGCACGAAGACTCTTGCCGGTACCAGCTGGTCCGACGAAAGCGATAACCCTTATACCGTCAAGTAAGGCTGGCATAGCTACCTCCATATAGGCCTTAAGCTCTTCTCCCCAACCTCTGTACGTTCGCTCCCAGAGAGGAAAGCGCCGATTCCATACACTCGTATCCTCTATCCACGTGCCCCATAGAGTGGATAATCGTCTCGCCTTCCGTCGCGAGTCCAGCGAGAACTAGAGCGGCACCAGCCCTTAGATCTGTAGCGACGACATCGGCGCAGTTCAATTTTGGAACTCCGTTTATTATGGCTGTATTTCCCTGTAGCTCTATGTCGGCTCCCATTTTTTTCAGCTCACTGGCGTGCAAAAAACGAGATTCAAATATGCTTTCTTTTATCACGCTGGCTCCCTGACCTAGGCAGAGCACGGACATAAGCTGAGGCTGGACATCGGTTGGGAATCCCGGATAAGGCAACGTCTTCATGGATATAGCCTTTAACTTTTTTCTGGACGGGAAAACTGTTACCGTTCCTTCACGGGACTCTACATCCACAGAGGCCTCCTCCAGCTTCGCAAGGAGGGAGTCAAAATGCTGCGGGATAACGTCCTTTATCGTCACATGTCCGTCGGTTATGACGCCAGCCAACAGGTAGGTGCAGGCGGCGATTCTATCGGGAATTATCCTTACAGATGCGTCGGTAAGGTCGGACTTGCCCTTTATCCTGAGGACACCGGTTCCCTCTCCCTCGATGTCGGCCCCCATCGATCTGAGACAGTCCACCAGGTTGACTATCTCTGGTTCCCTGGCGGCGTTCTCTAACACCGTATCTCCCTTGGCCAGCACCGCAGCCATAAGGAGATTTTCCGTCGCTCCGACAGAGGGAAAGTCGAGATAGATCCTACACCCCTTAAGGCCCTTAGTGGTCGCGTGAACAGCGCCGTGGAGCAAATCTATATTGGCGCCCATCTTCACTAATCCCTTGAGGTGCAGGTCTATCGGTCTGCTACCGATCGAGCATCCTCCTGGTAGCGGCATAACCGCCCTGCCCTGCCTGGCCAAAAGCGGTCCGAGGACCAGGGAAGATGCCCTCATCTTCTGTACCAAAGCAGCCGGAGTCTCCGACGACATATCGCGTCCGACCTTTATCGATATTTTATGATTATTTATCCTTACTTCTGCTCCTAATACGCTCAGCAAATCCGCCATCGTGGATATGTCCTTCAGATCAGGAACGTTATCCAACTCAAGCTCCGCGTCCTTCAAGAGCAAAGATGCGGCCATAACAGGAAGGGCCGCGTTTTTAGATCCTTGAGCCTTTATCTCCCCGGAAAGGGGCCTTCCTCCAACTATTTTAAGCATATCGTCCATGGTACCACTCCTAGAGAAATTCTTTTTTAGACAGAGGTGCGAATAAAGTTTCCCCTAAGAATTATATCAGCTTCAAGAGGAAAGGGAGATGAAAAAACCCGCCCCAAGAAGCAGTACCTGAGCCACTGCGAGGAGAGCTAGCACCTTGCCCTGAGATAGCCCTTTATCGAGCAATCGATGGTGTATGTGCCCCCTGTCCGGCGAGAACGGGGATTTGCCTGATATCAACCGTCTGACGATTGTGGTCAAAGTGTCGACTACGGGGACACCCCCTAGGAGAACCAGGGTCGATACGGTCTTTAGATTAATAACATTTAATTTATTCTCGGCCAACCACATGGTCATCGTAGCGACAACGTAACCCAGCAGATATACGCCACCATCCCCCAGAAAGGTCTTGGCCTTGGGGAAGTTCCAAGGGAGTATCCCGAGGCACATGGCAATAAGCGGAAAAGTGACGTAGTTTCCACCAGGGGCCAACCCTATGGCTAAAAAGGCCAAAATAGCCATCGATAAAGACAGGCCGTTCATGCCGTCTATAAGGTTGTAGGCGTTGGTACATCCGGCTATCCATATAGTGTATACGATGCAAAGGAGGGGAGATGTCATATGGAGAGGGATCACCACCAAAGAGGAAGCTAACAGATGGATGATCAGCCTTATGACAGGCTTGATGGGAGACATGTCGTCCAGGTAACCGATGAAAAACACCATAGAGGCCCCTGTCGCCAGGGATGAAAAATGCCAACCGTCTGGGGCAAATAACAGGGACCAAAAAAGGTACCCCATCCAGACAACCAAGCCAGCTCCCCTAGGAACTGGCTGGTTGTGTCCCTTACGGGGCGAAGGCTGGTCTAATATGCCAAATCGCCCCGAAAGCTTTATCGATATCGGCGTCAAAAAATATCCCCAAACCATCAGGGACAACGCCATTAAAAACGTTTTTTCCGCCAACACGATCTACCTACTTGGTGCCGAAAAGCCGATCTCCTGCATCGCCCAGTCCAGGGACGATGTAGCCGTGATCGTTCAGATGGCTGTCCAACGCGGCACAGTAAATATTGACGTCTGGGTGTTCTTTGTGGACCTTTTCCACTCCCTCAGGAGCGGCGACGAGGCACACGAGGGAGACCCTGGTCGCTCCTCTTTTCTTTATCATATCGATTGCCGCTGCGGAGGAACCTCCGGTTGCGAGCATAGGATCAAGCACGAATATCTCCCTATCCTCTATATCCCCCGGAAGTTTACAATAGTACTCCACCGGTTTAAGGGTCTCTGGATCCCTGTAAAGACCTACAAAACCGACCTTCGCGTTGGGAATGAGGTTGATTATGCCGTCAACCATGCCGATACCAGCCCTAAGGATAGGGACTATAGCCAGTTTTTTTCCCGCCAGGGCGTAGGCCTTTGTCTTTGCCACAGGAGTCTCTATGTCGATCATCTCAAGAGGTAGATCCCTGGTTATCTCGTAAACCATGAGGCTGGAGATTTCCTGGACCAGCTCCCTGAACTCCTTGACCGATGTTTTGGCGTCTCTGATCATGCTGACTTTGTGCTGCACAAGAGGATGGTCAAAGATGACCACTTCTCCCCTTTTCTGACCGAAATGCTGAGATAGACTGTGCTCGTATGCCCTTATCTTCTGGGTCCTCTTGAGATGACGATCCCCCTCGAACTCGGTCGAAAGCCATTTTTTTGCCACCTCAAGGGCAGCGTCGAGATCTCCAGTCCTTTCACCTAGGGCCAGGATATTGGAGTTGTTGTGTTTCCTGCTCATCTCAGCGTCGGAGACAGATCGACACAGAGCACAGTAAGCTCCTGGAACTTTATTGGCCGCTATGGACATGCCTATCCCGCTTCCGCAGACCAAAATACCTCTATCTGCCTCCCCGGACGCCACTGTCTTGGCGACCTGAAGGGCTACGTCGGGATAATCGCAGGAGACCTCCGCTGTGTCTGTCCCAAAGTCCATAACGTCGAAAGAGCTACCCCTTAGATAGGACGCTATTTTTTCCTTCAGGTTGAAACCGGCGTGGTCCGATCCTATGGCTAATCGCAAGGCTACATCATCCTCCCTAGTATCGTCAGCTCAGGAGCGTCAACATTACCGAAGCGGCGACTGCGGTTCCGATGACCCCTGCTACGTTGGGTCCCATCGCGTGCATCAGGAGGAAGTTCCCTGGATTCTCCTTTTGAGAGATGTTCTGGACCACCCTGGCAGCCATGGGAACCGCGGAGACTCCAGCAGCACCTATCATCGGGTTGATCTTGCCGCCACTCATGACCTTCATGAGCTGGCCAAACCACACTCCACCTGCGGTACTGGCTACAAACGCCACGAG
>JAQUTB010000121.1 GCA_028709985.1 Dethiosulfovibrio sp. | reverse complement strand
TAACGGCGGAAAAGCTGGCTGAGGTTAAGTCAGTATCGGACATACTGGCGTTCATGTCGGAGAAAGAATAAAACCTCTGTCATGGATCTTTCGAGCAAAAAAATACTGATATCCGGAGGTTCTTCAGGCATAGGTGCCGCTACCGCCTCTGAGCTCGCCTCTGTAGGGGCGAAGTGCCTTTTGCTGGCTAGGGACGGAGAAAAGCTCGCTAAAGTGGTAGATTCCCTCCCTGGAGACGGGCACAGGTCCTACCCATTTGACCTAACAGACCTGAAGGGCATCTCAGGTCTGTTAGAGTCTGTGGTCTCGGAAAATGGCCCTCTTTACGGCTTGGTTCACTGTGCTGGTATTGATAACACCCAGCCTTTCAGATCGATGACACTGGAGGATCTGGACTCTATTATGGACCTGAACTTTAAGTCCTTCTGGTGTCTCGCACAAGGATTTGTCAAAAAAAAGGCTCACACCTCCGACGACTCCAGGGTTATATCCATAGGGTCGGTTGCTGGTATATCGGGAACCGCGGGGAAAACGGCTTACAGTGCCTCCAAAGGAGCCCTTATCTCCCTCACCAAGAGTCTAGCTATAGAGTATGCCCCTAAAAACATTCGATTCAACTGCATCTGTCCCGGATACGTCCAAACTCCTATGCTGGAGAGGGCAAAAAAGCTCTATCCAAATCAAGACTCTTTTATGGAAAACATAGTCATAAAACACCCCCTGGGGCTAGGCTATCCTGAAGACGTTGCAAAGGCTGTTTCTTTCCTCCTTAGCGATGGAGGAAGATGGTCCACCGGTTCGGTTATGGTTATCGATGGGGGATATTCGACCTAGACTGTTAGTAAATGTTTTTGATTGCATGAAAAAGGCCAGCCCTATAGGGTTGGCCTTTTTCATGCCCTATCATCTCTAGCCCCCCAGATCATCTTTCCCCTCTTTAGTACAGCCTTTCCACAACGTATCCAAAAGTCCTTAGTAAAACATTTTAGATTCTTAAGAATCTTAAGATTATTAGGATATTTTATCTTAAGACAATCAAATCCCCTTGCATTTTTAAAATAAAGGCGTATGCTTTACTTGTTGCGGCAAAAAACTGCTTTTCCGATATTTTCCTTGCTTTCGTGTTTGTAAAAACCATGGCGTCCTCCCACTCTATATATCAGACCCCAAAGAAAAGGAGGTGAACTTAATGGCAAGCTTTGTACCTATGTCCAGCCGCATCGTCATGAGGTGTCAGGTGGGAACCACCGTCGACGGAACTCCCAAGCTCGGGAGCCTGTCGGTCTCCAAAGTGGACCCCGCCCTCACCGCCGACAAGGTGGACGCCGTGGTGACCGCTCTGGGCGGACTTCTGTCCGTGCCGGTGGTGGAGTCCCACAAGGCCGACGTCAACCTGGTCTCAGCCTAGGGAGTTTTTTCGACGATAGAGAGGAGGTGAAAACGTGAAAACAGTGAAGATGATCTTCGGAAAGGTCGACGGAACCAAGGCCAGCCTCTCCCTCCGCTACGCCAAGGACGACCTCACCGAGGCCCAGGTCCGAAGTGCCATGCAGGCGGTTATCGACAACGATGCCCTCACCGCCGGTGTGGTGTCCATCGTCGGGGCGGAGCTGATCGACAGAACGGTAACCGACATAATCGTCTAGGAAAGGAGGTCCTGATAGTGGAAGAGCTACTGGCCAGCGTGGCCCAAAACGGCTTCTCCATAGCGGTGGCGGCCTATCTGCTGATCCGCATGGAAAGCCGGGTCGAAAGCCTCAGCCAGGCCATACAGGAACTGAGACTCGCCATAGTGGAGAGCAGAGTTGAATAATCGTGTGCCCCTCTCTCCCCATTTCAGGCTAGACGAGTTTCAGTGCCCCTGCTGTCTCACAGTTCGCCTCCAGCCGGAACTTCTCCGCCGGTTGGAGGCCCTCAGGGGCCGATGGGGCCCTGTGAGGATAACCAGCGGCTATCGCTGCCCCAGCCACAACCGAGAGGTTGGAGGGGTGGAAAACAGCCGTCATACGGTCGGGGCCGCCGCCGACGTTGCGGTCGCCCAGCAGCTGCAAAGGTCCTTTTGCCTTCTGGCGAGAGAGGAAGGGTTTAGCTCGGTGATCCCCTACGGGAGCCGAGGATTCGTCCACCTAGCGGTGGACCTTTAAGGGAGGTTTAGTAGTTATGAGTGTAGGTTACACAGTGGAAAGCAATGGAATGGACAGGACTACCGTCTCTTTTTATCGTTTTGCCCCTTTGGTTCGAAGCGTCGCCCGCCGTTATGCCGGTCGAGGGGCCGAACTGGACGACCTGATCTCCCAGGCGTCCTGCGACGTCCTGGAGCTTATCCTGAGCTGCCCGGAGGATAAGTCCATGGCTCTCCATCTGTCTCAAAACCTCCCCGGCAAGGTCCGAGACGCAGCGGCGAAGCTCAGAAGGCAAGCGGACCACGGCAGCATAGAGGAACTGTCCGAGTCGGGCTACGAACCGGAAGACCTGCGGCCCAACTACACCCCCGAGCTTCTTCTGGCGGGAATCCCCATAGAGCCCGATGACTTCCTCCTGGTGGAAGACCTGCTCTACGGCCTGACCCAAGCGGAGATAGCCAAGGACCTAGGCTGCTCCCAGCAGAACGTCAGCTACATGATAAAGAAGCTGCGAACCAAGCTACAGAAACACCTGAACTGATAGGCCGACACAACCCAGCGAACTCAGCCATAGCAAGCCGAAAGCCCACCGAGAGATCGGTGGGCTTTTTCTTTGGGAGAGATCCAGGGAGAGGGGATTTTCCTTGACTAGAGGTGGAGTGAGTAATAAAATTGCTCATGTAGGACTATTGTGTTATAAAAGAACGAAACTCCTAGCGTAGGGTTTTAAGGGCTCTTCGCATATGTGAGTAGGCCACAGATATCTTGGGTTGTTTTTATAAAAAATTGGAGGGCTGTATTTTGATTAAAAAATCTATTTCTATATCGCATATTCCCAATACATTTAATTATGGAAGTGCGATGATGGCTATTGTCTTAATTCGAGAGCTTTATCGTAGAAGTGGTGAAGAATTAAATTTTTATGTTGATGCCTGGGACGAAGAGAATCTATCTCGTCTAAGACGGAGTACCGGTATTAACAGTATATTTTCCGACGAGGATCTAACGGGCGATGATTATAGGATATGGAAAGAAAAACACTGGCTCGGAAAGTCTAGACGGCAAAAGATATATTCTTTGCCGTCGGAAACTTGTCGTGCTATCAGACATAGAGCAGTATTATTAGATGCTCTAAGAAATAAGGTGTTAGGGCAGGTTGTGATTGGCGGGGATGATTTGTCAGAATATTACGGTATCAGGAGTCTTGTTTTAGAATTAACAAGAATAAAAAAATTTTCGACTGCTATGCCAATGATTCTTTTAGGGCAATCAGTAGGTCCTTTTGCTCCTTCCAGAGAAAAATTGGCTAGCTATTGTCTGAAGCAGGCAGCTATTTACTCTAGAGACGATCGAACATACGACTATTGTAAGAGCACTCTTAAGCTACCTTATTCATATAACTCCAGAGATCTAGCATTTTTGGACCTTCCTATGCAAGATGAAGAAAAAGAGCATCTTCGCCTGCTTTCCATGTATGGGCTTGAAAAAAATGCTTACGCTACGGTAGTTACCTCTGGACTAGTCTCTCATTATACTCAAGACACCAAGGCTTTTTTAGATAACTTTGAACGTGTTTTTGAAGGAATTCTCTCTCGTGACGGGGTAAAAAGAATTTTGCTTCTACCCCATGTTGTTCGACCTAAAAATAGTGACGATCGCCTGACCAACGCCATGATTGTCGACTATATAGAGAAAAAGGGAAGACGTGACATCCTGGATTCGCTGGTTCATGTCGAGAACGTCCTTATGCCCTACGAGGCGCGTATTTTGTTGGGCAATGGTCGCTTTACAGTTTCTGGTAGGATGCACGCAGCTGTATCTACGTTTCAAATGGGAAAACCAGCAGTTGCGCTGTCTTATAGCGTCAAATACAACGGAGTATTAGCTAAGGGATTGAACGTTCCTGAACTTGTGGTAGATGCCCAGGGAACTGATAAGTGGACTGACTATAAGGTAGCGGAGAAGGTCAGCCGTAGTCTTGACTACGTGGAAAAAGAATACGCTCCTCTGTGTTTCCATATTCGAGGCAAGGTCTGTGAAATGAAGGAAATAGTGGGCAGGCAACTGGACCAGGTCTACCGTCATCTGACTTTAGGAATAGGAAAATGAAAAAAGATCCGGCTATTCTTTTGATAGGGTCGAAAGCCTGCACAGGATGTTTGGGCTGTGTCGATGCCTGTCCTGTAAATGCCCTGAGTGTGGTTCTGGATGAAGAAGGATTTTATAGGCCGATAGTCGGTGACAGTTGTACTAAATGTGGAGTCTGTGCTGATCATTGCCCGGTTTTAATTCCCAAAAAGACCAGAGATTGTCGATCCCAATATCCCCTCTTTTGGGGTGGCTGGAGCTTTGATGACGAAGTTTTACAAAAGAGTTCATCTGGAGGCGTTTTTTACGAATTAGCCCACCATGTTATTGCTCAAGATGGAGTGGTGGTCGCGGCTCGCTGGGAAGGGCTAAAGGTAGTTCACGATTTTTGCATGAAAGAAGAAGACCTCCCTGATTTTATGGGGTCTAAGTATATACCTAGTGATACCACAGGGATATATAAAAAAGTGATAGTTTTTTTGAATGAAGGCAAAAAAGTTCTTTTCGTAGGCACTCCATGTCAAATTTCAGCGATGCGGTCTTTCGTGGACAATGAGAATCTTGTCACGGTAGATGTCATATGTCATGGTGTGCCCTCCCTTGGTATTTTCAAACTTTATTGTGATTTTCTTGAAAAAAAGGAAGGAAGTTCAGTTCATGAGGTTGCATTTCGGTCAAAAAAGCACGGATGGAGTTCCTTCCAGGTGTCACTTTCTTTTGTAAATGGTTACTCTAGAAGTTTTTTTCATGGTTGGGATCCTTTCTTTAAGGGCTTTTTGAAAGATGTCTATCTTAATGAAGGTTGTTACTCTTGTCCTGTTGCTATGATCCCTCGTCCGGGCGACATCTCTTTAGGTGATTTTTGGGGAGTTCCCGGTGGCCTAAAAAATGAGGACAAGGGAACGAGCGTTATATCTGCCAACAGTCCGATTGGGGAAAAAATCCTTCTGGAAGTTAGAGATGAAGGCAGACTTTTTTTAAAAGAGGTTCCGGAGAGAACGGCAGTTAAATCTAACCCTTACTTTTTTATGGGGTATAGACATCGTCCTAAGGACCGCAACCTGTTAAAAAGTCTTTTGAACTCAGGTGATTTTGAGACCCTTATCCGTGAGCTAAAACTAAATACCCTTGTTTCCAGTAAGATATGGATGGTTCTGAAGAAGGAAATCCTCTCTCCCTGTAAAAAAGCAGTAGCTGTAGCGATTCAGTTCCTCCGCCGCTTTAGATCCTAAATCAGCAGTTTCTTCGGATCTTGCAACGTTATATTCTGGTATCAGAATAAACCTGAAGAAAGCCTATTCATGTTTCAGAAGCCCACCTATGAGGAGCTCTTCGAGGAAAACCAGATGCTCAAGGCGATAATTAAGACCCTAAGCGAGACTCTTGTGAGACAGGAAGCCCGTATAGCAGAGCTCGAAGCCATCCTGAAACAAAACAGTCAGACCAGCTCTAAGCCTCCTTCCAGCGACGGCTATAAAAAGCCCAAGCCGACCAGCTCCCGGAAGAAAAGCGACAAGAGTAAAGGTGCTCAGAAGGGCCATAAAGGAAGTGGCCTTGAACTCCCCCATGAGCCGGATAAAATCGTAGAGCATCTGCCCGTACAGTGCGAGAGCTGCGAACATAAGGATATCTGAACCGCTGAAAAAGGTTCCTGCGGTGCAGGATACGTAATAGAGACCAAGCTGGTGACGACGATAGAAAAGCA
>JAQUTB010000120.1 GCA_028709985.1 Dethiosulfovibrio sp. | reverse complement strand
TGCTCTGTGATGGTGCTGGAGAGGGACGGTGCGGCTATGAGGGAGCTTTGCGACCTTAACGGTGTTTTGGAGAAAGGAAAATTAGCACTGGGAAAATCCGCCTCGTCGTTAAATAGTCGACCGAGGTTTTCCCAGGGATCTCCAACAAAGGGAGATGTCCTACTCGATATCAGAGATCTCACATTCTCGTGGCGACCGGGGGAGCGGTCCCTTTTCGACTCAGTGGGCGGAGCGATACGCGTAGGAGACAGGATAGCCTTGGTCGGTCCCAACGGAGCCGGTAAGTCGACCTTGATGAGGCTCTGCGCCGGGCTTCTATCCCCTAGTTCGGGATCGATAGAGCTTGACGGTATGGAGATCGGGGCGATGGACCCAGAACGGAGGGCGTCCAGGGTGGGCTTTTTGTTCCAGGACGCTGAGAGGCAGATATTTCACTCTAACGTCGCCGACGAGGTCCTTTTTTCCCTTAGAAACGAAAAAATTTCTGCCGTCGAAAAAAAATATCGTCTTGAAAAAGCTCTCAGGGAAACGAACCTCTCAGGGGTGGAGTGTGTCCATCCACTCGACCTTAACTCGGCGGAGCGTCGGATGGTGGCGGTTGCGTCCCTCGCCGTCAAGGACCTCGACCTGCTTTTGCTGGACGAGCCTACCAGGGATTTTGACGACCGTTGGAGGCGCGTCTTTGAGGAGTGGCTTAGCTCTCAGAGAGGGGCGGTCCTAGCGGTCAGCCACGATCCCCGCTTCGTCTCCAGCTTCTTTTCCACCGTTTGGACTCTGAAAGACGGCCATCTGACCGAAAGGGCCTTCGGCAATGTGGCCTTGACAAGATAGTTATCCAGGCGTACTGCGCTAGACGCATATTTGAGGGAGACGCCTTGCTCGTGCATAGGTTCCTCGAGGTCGTGAACTACCCCCACTTATAGAAGTGGAGGCTTCCTGGTCAATGTCTCTAACGAGACAAGTTTCCCCAGGCTCTGAAGGTCGTTCCGACCTCGTGAGTACCAAAGCTACACTGCCGTGCTAATTTCGGTGGGCAGCGCTAGTTTCAGCAGGTTTTTTGCCGCATTTACGTCCCTGTCGTGGCGAACGCCGCAGCTTGGACACACCCACTCCCTTAGGGCTAAATCCTTTACCAGTGGGTTTTTATAGCCACATTCAGAGCACAGTTGGGAGCTGGCATAATTTGCCCCAGCTATTATCAGATCTCTGCCGTACCACAGGGCTTTATACTCCAGCATCGATCTGAACATGCTCCATGAAACCTCCGATATGGCTTTAGCGAGACAATGGTTTTTCAACATGTTTTTTACCCTAAGGTCCTCGATCACTATGGCTTGGTTTTCGCGAATGATCTCGGTGCTGACCTTATGTAAGAAGTCACGTCTTTGGTCCGCTATCTTGCCGTGCAGCTTGGCGACCTTTAGCCTTGCCTTCTGTCTGTTTTTGCTGCCTTTAACCTTACGAGACAGGTCCTTCTGTAGTTTTATCAGTCGTCTTTCCGACTTTTTGAGCCATCTGGGATTCTCGTATGTTTTGCCGTTAGAGCATATGGCGAAGTTTTTTATTCCCACGTCCACCCCCACCTTGTCCGTGGATGCAGGGAGCTTTTCCACCTCGGTATCGACCAATACAGATACGAAATACTTCCCTGACGGCACATGGGAGATCGTGCAAGACTTGATTTTTCCCTCAAAAGTTCGATGTTGCTTGATCTTGACCCTTGATTTAAGCTTAGGTAGCTTTATACGACCGTCCTCAATAGCCACTGTTCCTTTTTGATTATTGGTCGTGTAGGTGTCTCCATGAGATTTTTTGGACTTAAACTTAGGAAATCCCACACTTGGTTTTTTGAAAAAATTCAAATAGGCCTTTTACAGATTAAGTTGAGCATTGGAAAGAGCCAGGCTATCGACCTCTCGCAGCCATTGAAACTCCTTTTTGTACTTTGCTGGGGTGTTATACAGCATCTTCCCTGTCGTTTTATAATGCTCAATCTTGTCCGACAGCATTCTGTTATAAATAAAACGGACACAGCCGAAGCACTTGGCAAAATAGCTTTTTTGCTCCATATTAGGATATATACGGTATTTATAGGCTCTTAGCATGATCTCACCTCTTATGTCTACAGGTGCTCCTCCAGTAGTTAATAAGCAATAACTTTTGCTCCAAAAAGACTCTTAATATCACCCTATTTATAGCCTACACCACTGAGTGTATAAAAACAAGATTTATCGCCTATTGGCTACAAGCTATCCATCCCCACCTTTCGCCTTTAGCTTAGAAGATGGGGAATTCCGCTTGACTTGTTAAAGATGTCGATCTCGATATCGGAGGTGACTCCCTCATAGCCCTCGTCGGCCCCTCTGGAGGGGGAAAGACCACTATAGCCAACCTGATCCTGAGGTTTTGGGACGTTCAGAGAGGGCGTATAGTGGCCGGAGGGGTGGACATAAGGGAAATCGACTACGACGAATTTCTCTCCAACGTGAGCATAGTCATGCAGAACGTCATACTGTTCGAGGACACGATCTTCGAGAACATAAAAGTCGGCAGAAGAGACGCATCCAGGGAGGAGGTCGTCGAGGCCGCCAAGAAGGCCATGATACACGACTTCATTTCGGGGCTTCCGAAGGGCTACGATACGCCGGTAGGGGAGAACGGCGTTGGACTGTCGGGAGGCCAGAGGCAGAGGATCTCCATCGCCAGAGCCCTGCTCAGGGACGCGCCTCTGGTGATACTGGACGAGATGACCAGCAGCCTGGACCCGATAAACGAGGTCAAGATACAGAAGGCCATAGACAACCTGACCGCCAGCAAGACGGTGGTCGTCATAGCCCACCACCTGAGGACGATCCAGAACGCCGACAGGATCGTCGTCTTAAACGACGGTCAGGTCGTCGAGTCGGGAAAGCATCGGGAGCTTCTGGATAACGGAGGCCTATACAAAGAGCTATGGGACGCCCAGGAGGCCTCCAGAGAGTGGGAATGGGCGGTCTAAAGCAGCTTGCTCCAGCCGTCCTCCGCCGCCGCCACTATGGCGTTTGAGGCTGGGAAGAAGGTCTGCCACGGCTGGGAGCAGTAGTCGAACGACATGAGGTCTTTTGCGGAGAAGCCCGCCTTGATCGCCATGGTCAAGGTGTCTATCCTCTCCGCAACCGCCTCTCCTCCGACAACCTGACCGCCGATGAGCTTACCGTCCCTTTTGAAGATAAGCTTTACGGTTACCTCGGTGGCTCCTGGCATCATCGGGAACCTGGTCGTGGTCTTCCCTCTTCCGATCACCACGTCCAGGCCCTTCTTTCGGCAGGCCTCCTCGGAAAAGCCGACGCCCCCTATCCTCAGAGGATCCACCACTGTAACCGCTCCGTTGACGAAGCCCTGATAGTTCCACTCCAGCCCTACCATGGTCCTGGCCGCTACCTTCGCCATAGGCACGGCGTTGGTGGCCAGCTTCCCTCCGACTATCTCGCCGTCCAGGAAGGAGCTGTACTGGCATACGTCGCCTGCCGCCCACACGTCAGGAATGCCGGTCTCCATTTTGTCGTTGACGATAATTCCCATAGGCCCCATCGGCAACTCGGTTCCCTTGAACAGCTCGACCTCCGGCCTGACCCCGACGGACATGACGATCAGATCGTCCTCGCCGTACTCGTTTAACGAGATGGCCCCTCCGTCGGTCAGGTGCGCCTTGGAGATCACGTCCCCGGACCTGTCGAAGGACTTCACCCCGACTCCGGTCATGAGGTCTATTCCCCTGCCTTTAAGCTCCCTCTCGACATCAACCACCATATCCATGTCCATCATGGCTGGCAGCACGTGATTCGCCATCTCAACGATGGAGGTCTCCAGGCCCCTGCGGCTCATTGCCTGTGCCATCTCTATGCCTATATTCCCGGCCCCGACGATCAGGGCCTTACGGGAGTTCGGCGTTATGGCCTCCAGGATCGCCCTTAGATCCTCCTCGGTCTTCACCGGGAAGACGTTTTTAGCCCCTGAGAGACCCTCAAGAGGTGGCATCACCGGTCTGGCCCCTAGGGCTATGAGAAGCTTATCGTAGGACAGCTCCTTGCCTCCGTCGGTGGTGACGGTCTTGCCGCCGAAATCCACCTTTGTGGCCCTCTCCTTCACGAGGTTAGTCCCTGTATCGGTCACTATGTCGTCGGATTTACATATACGGTCTATGTCCAAAAGTCCCTCAACCACGTAGGGAATGGCACAGTAGATGACGCTGGAGGGCTCCGGCCTTAACATGGTCACCTCCCAATCAGGTCTGAATCCCCTTAACAACTTGGCGGCGGTGATCCCCGCCGGGCCTCCGCCTAATATGACAACTCTCTCCACTGCGACCACTCTCCTCTTAGGTTATCTTGTCGAGGAATATACCACTAGGGGGTATATTATTCAAGCCCCCTAACGGAAAGAGGTCCCAGTTGATGAAGCTTGAGCTGGGATATAAGATGGTCCTCTAAAAGAGGGGGTGGGGTGATGATATCCACAGGGAAGGTCTTCAAAAAGTCCATCATATCTGTCTCGAACATACCAGGGGTGGACTTCACGATAAACCCCTACGTCGGCTGTCCTCATAAGTGCGTCTACTGCTACGCCGAGTACATAAAGCAGCACACCGACCACACAGAGGACTGGGGGGACTTCGTGAACGTGAAGGTCTGCCACTCTCGGCTGCCCTACAGGAAGATCCAGGGAAAGACGGTGGTAATGTCGTCCGCCACCGACTGTTACAACCCCTTCGAGGCCAACATGGAGGCCACCAGGGAGATACTGGAGGACATGGTTTTCAGCCAGTGCGATTTTAACCTTGTCGTCCTCACCAAGGGCCACCTGGTGGTTCGGGACATTGACCTGCTGGTCAAGCTGAGGGCAAAGGTAGGGATATCGATGAACACCTTGGACGATTCCTTCAGGGCCATCTCGGAGCCCAGGGCCTCCTCTGTCGCCCAACGGATAGACGCCCTGAAGGTACTCCGAGAGGCGGGATTGGATACCTGGATTTTCGTCTCCCCGGTGTTTCCGGCAGTAACCGACTTCCGTTCTATAGTCGAAGCCACATCCCCCTGGGCCTGTCGTTACGGTTTCGAGAACCTGAAGCTCAAATGGCCCTATAAGAGCAGGGTCCTCCAGATGATATGGGACCACCGTCCCGACCTGATCCCCCTCTACAGGAGGATATTTCTGGAGGAGGACCGATCCTACTGGAACGGCCTTTCCCGAGAGATTCGATCCTACTGCGGAGGCAGGAAGATCGACTTCGACGTGTATTTTTAAGGCGTGTTTCGGAAAAGCCTCCCTGTCGTGGTATCTTTAAGAGGATGACGAAGGGAGTCAAGGAACAGTAGCTAAAAGTATTGACGCAAGTCTCATAAAATGGCAATATGTATATATGAAAAACTACTTAAACCTAAAGATATGGCGAGGATATTTGGCGTGTCCGTAAAAACTCTCCCCACAAAAGGAAATGGTACAGGACCTTATCTCTATTATTGATGTGTTTTCATTCAAAGTGAATGGACTGCGGAAATACAAAAATAAGCTGAAAGGAGATGACGAGTTGTGAAAAAAGCATATAAGACAGAACTCAAGATGACGGAAAAACAGCTGGAAAAACTAGCTAAAACCATCGGAGTCTGCCGTTATATGTACAACTTGTATCTCCAAAAGGCACAGGACCACTATAAGGAGACCGGCGAGTTTTTATCAGGGTACTCCTTCGATAAGTGGATTAATAACGTACACTCTAAGCAAGATGGTTTTGGGTGGATCAAAGAAGTCTCGTCTAAAGCCCGCAAGAAATCTATTATGAACGGTGAATGTGCCTATAAAAAATTCGTAACTATTCAGTCGCCCTGCCGATTTAGGTCCTAAATCAGCAGTTCCTTAGTCTCTTGCAACGTGCTATCATGGCATCAGAATAAATCTGAAGGGAGGCCTATCCATGTTTCAGAAGCCCACCT
>JAQUTB010000119.1 GCA_028709985.1 Dethiosulfovibrio sp. | reverse complement strand
CCAGCCCTCTTTGAGGACTTTCTTCGCCACCGGCAGGTCGTCGCCGCTGAGCCTTTTCATGCCGATTTTGCCCGCCCTGAAGTGGACCATGGCCATTATGGAGACGAAGTAGAGGGTCGCCGGGATCGCCGCCGCTACAACTATCTCCCAGTAGGATATGCCGAGGAACTGGGCCATGATGAAAGCCGCTGCTCCCATGACAGGGGGCATGACCTGTCCTCCTGTGGAGGACGCTGCCACGATAGCTCCGGCGAACTCGCTTTTATAGCCCGACTGCTTCATAAGAGGTATGGTGAAGGCCCCGGTGGTCACGGTGTTGGCGCAGGAGCTTCCTGATACCGTACCCATAAGGGCGCTGGCCATCACCGCGGCTTTCCCTGGGCCGCCCTGGCTCCGTCCGGTAAGGGCTACCGCCAGATCTATGAAGAACTGGCCCGCCCCGGAGGTGCTTAAAAACGCCCCGAACAGGACGAAGAGGAATATGAAGCTCGCCGAGACCCCTAGGGGGACGCCGAAGATACCGTCGGTCCTTAGGTACTGAAACGGGGCCAGCTCGTCGAGAGGTATACCACCGTGAGCCAGTATCCCCGGGAAGTAGGGGCCGAAGAAGGCGTACAGTATTGCCAGTATGGCCATTATCGGTAGGGGCCAGCCCATGGCCCTTCTGGTTCCCTCTATGACCAGTATCACCATCATCACGCCTAGATAGACGTCCGAGGCGATCGGTGCGCCCTCCCTCATGGCTATAGTTGGCCAGTTTATTATGATATTAAGACAGCCTATGGCCAGAAGCCCCGCCAGGACCCAGTCTATTATCTCTATCCTGTTTTTAGGGCGATTTTTAGACGACGGGTATATGAGGAACAGGAGGACTCCCATGAGTAGCCAGTGGACGCTCCTTTGATACATGGCGGATAGCAGGCCGAAGGCGGCGGTGTAGAGGTGAAACGATGAGGCCGCCAGAGCCAGCCCCGCCACTACCTTGTACTGCCATCCCGACAGCTCCCTCTTTTTAGAATCCGGCTCCTCTATAGGTATAGGCGGCCTGATGTTTTCCGCAGACGTCATGTGTTACCCCTCCCTTTTTGGTATACAGGCTCCCCCTGAGGGGGAGCCTGGGTTTTTCCTTCTACTTTACCTCTATGCCCTGCTCCTTGAAGTATTTGACAGCTCCAGGGGTGAAGGGGATTATCCCCACGGAGGAGGATTCAGGGGCGAAGTGGACCGCCTGCTGGGTTACCTTCATGAAGGCCTCTCTGTTGTCTATGAGGGTCTTTGTGAGGTTGTATCCCAGAGTCTCGTCCATGCCTTTTTTGACCACCAGGTAGTTTCCGTCCGCCACCGTGAGGGTGTCCTTGGTCTGACCGGGGTAGACCTCCTTCTTTATGGTGTAGGGGAACAGGAATGAATTTTTCTCGACTACCTTTTTAACCAGCTCCTCAGGCAGAGGAATCAGGACCACGTCTCTGACCGCCGCTACCTCCAGGACCGCCGAGCCGGGGGCGGCGAAGTTCCAAAAAACCGCGTCCACGTTGCCGTCTTTAAGGGCCATGGCGGCCTCAGGCTGGGTGAGCTGTTGGGCGGAGAAGTCCTTATCAGGATCCATACCTGCCGCCTCCAATATCATCCTGGCTAAAACCTGGTTTCCGCTGCCTGGGGCTCCCAATGAGACCTTTTTGCCCTTCAGGTCTTCGAAGGAGGTTATTCCCGTCCTGGTTGTGGTGACCAGGTGCTGTGGTGCGGGATACATGTTGAATAGGATCTCCAGGGGAAGGGCTCCGTCGGCCTCGAATGCGTCGGTTCCGCTGTAGGCCTGATATAGGGTTGATCCCATGGTCATCCCTATATGGGCTCTGCCTGAGGCTACAAGTCGGCAGTTTTCCCTGGAAGCGGCGGTGGATCAGGAGGTCGCCTTGACGTCTATATTCGCCTTGGTCAGTACCTCTGCCATGGAACCTCCTAAGGGATAGTAGGTTCCTCCGACCCCTCCCGATCCGATCGTTATGAAGGTCTTGGCGCTTGCGGTTCCTCCCAGGGCCATGGCGCAGCATAGTGCTAGAGCTAATACCTTTTTCTTCATGTGCTTACTCTCCTCCTTTCGGGTTTGCGGTGCTTTGTCGCTTAAAGACCTCCTTATCTATGGCTTTAACCTCACACAGGCCTCTTCCAGGCCCGCTCTCAGCTTTTTGAGTATGTCGTCTATCTGGGCCTCGGTGACTATGAGGGGAGGGGCGATGAGGAACTGATCCCCTGCCACTCCGTTTATCATCCCTGTTCCGGGGTAGACCACCAGCCCCTGGTCCATACAGCAGGAGGTCACCAGCGCAGCCGCCTTGATGGATGGGTGGAAGGGCTCTTTGGTGTCTTTATCAGCAACTATCTCTATCCCTCTCATGAGGCCCAGTCCCCTTACGTCGCCGACTATAGGGAGGTCCATCATGTCCTTAAGCCCCGCCATGAGCTGTTCCCCCCTTTTCATGGCGTTTTCAAACAGGCCGTCTCGTTTCATTATCCTGATGCTGGCGGTTATCGCCGCCGCGGAGGCTGGATTGGCGTTGTAGGTGTGGCCGTGCTGAAACGCTCCGCTGCCCCCTTTGAGGACGTCAACCAGTTTTTGGCTTACCAGGATGCCTCCTGCCGGGGAGTAGCCGCTGGCCATGGCCTTGGCGGAGCAGATTATGTCTGGGACCACGTCCCAGTTGTCCACGCAGAAGGCTTTGCCCGTCCTGCCTATTCCCGTCATGACCTCGTCGGCTATGAGCAGTACGTCGTATTTCGTGCAGATCTCCCTGATCCTCTGCCAGTACCCCTCCGGCGGGGTAAGGGCACCTACGGTGGAGCCGACCACCGGTTCCGCCACGAAGGCTATGACCCTCTCCGGGCCGATTCGCTGGATCTCGTCCTCCAGAGCTGTGGCACACTTAAGCTCGCAGGAAGGGCAGGTCATGCCGTAGGGGCAGCGATAGCAGTAGTGGGGAGGTATTTTAGGGCTCTCCTGGAGGAGGGGGGTGAATTCCCTCCGGCGCGCCATGCTTCCCGCCAGCCCCATGGTTCCTATGGTGGACCCGTGATAGGAGTTCCATCTGGCTATGAAGGTGGTCTTCCCCGACCCCTTGCCGTCTCTCTCGACGAAATACTGCCTCGCCAGCTTTAAGGCCGACTCTATGGCCTCGCTTCCCCCGCTGACGAACCAGACGTTTTTGAGGTCCCCTGGGGCGATGGAGGCTACCTCCTCGGCGGCCTCTAAGGTGGCGTCGTTTCGCCACCGTGAGGGATGGGCGAACTCCAACGTTAGCAGCTGATCGTAGACCGCCTTCGCCACCTCTTCGTTACCGTGACCTAAGCTGGATATGAGAGCACCGCAACAACCGTCGATATACTCTCTGTCTTCGTCGTCGTAGAGGTATATGCCCTTCCCACGAACGGCCTTCCTCAGCTCCGCCTTGTAGCTTCTTGGTATGAGTTTGCCGAAATCCATTCCCCTTCGCACCTCCTGATTTTTTTCTCTCTATTTGCTCGAGTAGACCGACCCCTCGGTCCAGAGTTCCTCCAGCTCCACAAGCCTACCCTTAGCCTTCTCTCCCAGTTCCTCCGCCACCGCCATTATGATGCAGTTCATCAGGCTCATAGGGGCGGTGAAGGAATCTATGAAGGATATATGCCTACAGGGGACGACTAATGTGTGCTCCGGATTCGACTGAGCCATAGGGCTGTCGCAGCTGTCGCTTATTACCCCTATCCTGTGGCCTCTCTCTTTAGCCATAGAAACCACCTCCACCGTCCACCTTGAGTATCTGGGAAAGCTTATCCCTACCACCAGGCTTTGGGATGGAGCGGTGATCAGCTTTTCCCTGAACAGGTCCGCCGTCAGGTGGTTCACCGAAGGGAGGAACCATGAGAGGTAGAAGCCGAGGTATTGGGCGAGAACCGAGGAGCTTCGCTGGGCGGCGAAATAGACCGATGGTGCTTGAACCAGTGTCTTAGCGAAGAGTTGTACCTTTGTTGGGTCCAGGCCTTTTTGGGCCTCTCCAAGGTCCAGCATGTCCAGTGCCATGGTCCTCTGACAGGTCGATTCCTTGTGGTGATCGTCGTCGTAAAGGGCCATTCTCTCTATGGTTGTCATCTGATCCAATAGCAGTTCCTTCATGGCTTCCTTTAGGTCTGGGTAACCGGAATAGCCAAGGTGAGAGGCGAAACGTATCACCGACGATTCGCTGACGTCGATCCTCTCCGCCATCTGACTGGCGGTCATGAAGGGGGCCTCCCGAGGGTGATCCAGTATGAATCGGGCTATTCTGGCCTGAGACGGCGAAAATCCCTTTATCTCCGAGGCTATCTTTTCCTTGAGCAATTTGCTGATCCCCCTTCCTTGAATCAAAAAAATCATGTAGGTGTGTATCTTGCAGGATTTCCGTCTTTAGTCATATTAGACTGAAAAAGCGGATGTGTCAAATACCTGTTCTGTTTCCTCCAAGGAACCTCTAAAAACTCTAGTCCTTGGAGAGATCGTTCCGACGGAGCCCCTTCGAGCCCGTATGCTCGACCTGCCGCCTTTGAGTACGAATGGGGCGACAGGACGTCGCCCCAAGCCGAGGGGGCACAGGACGTGCCCTCCGAGGCGGTTCGTACGAAACAGGCAGGTCGAGTATACGCCCGGGCGAGACAAGGGCGCAGACGGGACGATCTCTCCGAGGGGACTGAAAGGTGAATTTTTAGAGGTGCCCTCCAGGTCCTTAAGGTGGTAACCTATAGCCTGTTAGGGGGGATTTTGTTGGACGGGGATAGAAGGCTTTTTATCGGTTTAGGGGTACTTATGATAGGTATATGGGCTCTGTCCCACTATCCCTCATGGCCCGCTAGGTGGGTTATCGCCAGTTTGGATAGGTCTGTGAGGCTTTTAGACAGCGGTTTTTTGCTGGTATCGGCGATTATACTGGTCGGCATAAACGCTGCTAGGGCGTTTTTTCTCTACGCCGGATGGTTCATGATGGGGGGGAAGTACACCCCGCTTTTGGGGATCCCCGCCTGCTACGCCGGAGCGTGGTTTTTGAGGTTGCCGTCGGTTCCCCATTTTGGGGTTCCTGCTGTGATGGCCCTCATAAGCGTAGGAATCATCCAATACCTAAGTCGAGGGGTCGCTAGGCAGGGCAACAGGGTTGTGGTGCTTGGGGTGTTGATATTCTCCCTACAGTGGCTTGACGTGATTCCGTCACTCACAGCCTACGGATTTGGGTGGGGCGAACTAAGCATGTCCATCAAAGAGGTGGCCATTTTGATGGATCGGGATCGGGTCCTAAACCTGGTGGGGACTATGCTGTTTTTCTTCAGTTTTGCGGTGGCCATGGTGGTAATAGAGCTTTTCGTCGGATACGAGAAGAGATTGGCTCAGCTTAGGGTCATAAGGGACAGGGAGAGAGAGCTGTCCAAGCTCAGGCAGGATCAGGTTCAAAGCAGGGTTTTCAGGGAGATGCAGTATCTTGTACACGACCTCAAGAGGCCTCTGACCACCATAACAGGTCTTGCGGACGTGCTTGTCCATTCCTCATCCGATCCGTCGGTTATCAGCCACGGCAACACCATTCAGAGGGCGGCTGGAAGGATGGACCAGATGGTCTCGGAGATAGGCGACCCTATGGCGGTTCAGACCATATCTCCTGCTAAGGCGGTGGACTATTGCATGTCCCAGATAAGGCCTTTGGAGTGGTCGGAAAAGGTGAGGGTCCAGGTTCCCCAAGTTGCCGATAGCTGGAGGATAAAGGTCAACGTGATAAGGATATCCAGAGCTCTGGTCAACCTTTTGGAGAACTCCCACAGGGCCACCGAGGGGGTTGAGGCCCCATCTATCGTGCTGGAGCTGGATAGGGAGGATCGTGGCGTTATTTTCAGGGTTTTTGACAACGGTACAGGCTTTTCCAAAAGAGGCTCGCTCAGGTCCCAGTGGGGATCGACGGGGCTAGGGCTGGCCTTCGTTCGAGAGGCAGTAGAGTCGTACGGAGGTTCTCTCTCCATCGAAAATCGAGTCGATGGAGGGGCC
>JAQUTB010000118.1 GCA_028709985.1 Dethiosulfovibrio sp. | reverse complement strand
TTTCCTGTTCAAAACCCATAAAGGCCAGGAGTATGGCCTGTATTACCGTGGACTTTCCACTGGAGTTAGGGCCAGCGAGGACGGTCAAGGCAGGCAGAGACAGATCAAGGGCCTTTATACACTTAAAGTTTTTTATATTTATTTTTTTAAGCAATACTTAACCTCCTCTTCAGTTCCTTGATTTTGTCAAATCGATACCTTACGCTATCGGTACTGTCGACGGAGTTCTTGAAGTAGCCGCTTTTATCGTACTCAGACTTCAAACGATCGACCTCGTCCTTCAGATTCAGCTTATCGATCAAACTGATATCGAAAGAGGCAAAAAAACAGCCCAGAGCTTCAAACAGCACCATATTGATGGGACGACGATTTTTATTTTCATCACGAGGGGCAAAACGAAAGCCATCCCCCCCCCAGGATCTTCAAGCTATTGTCCATGGCCCTCGTAAAAACCCTCTCTAGTTCATTTAAATCCCTGTCCGACAATCCGTTAAGGTGTTTCATCACTGAGGCAAAAAGGTCGTCAACGTTACTTCTATACTCAAAAACAATTTTATTTTCTTGAAGCATATAAAACGATAAAAACCTCAAGACAACATATTGATCCTTCATGCGTTTAGAGCTTATGCCTCCGCCGGTTGCGTTCAAAAAAGACTCGGATTTAGCTAGCTTCCCGATAAACTCCGTGGATTTTCCGAAGTAAATCGCGTTTCTCATCTCTTGGCTGTTTAGCTTAGTCCCGCCCCTGTTCACCCTGTCAAAAATATCGTATTTGACCCTCTCCGGCGTCGGAGGCTCGACGACATATACCGTTATTTGATATCGTTCAAATTTACTCTTGTACTTAGGGTCTAGATCCTTAAACTTTTTACCGTTAAAAAGGAATAGAAGCTTCAGGTCTTGCAGGGCCAATTTATTCGCCATAAAGCCTGTAATGGCGTCTACCCTTTGTTTACCGTCCACAAGCTGTTTTACGCCCTTTTCGTTCTCAAAAAGATAGATGACGGGAATGGGGATTCCCAGCAGGATGGTCTCTATCAGCTCCCTCTTTTGTTTTTCCTTCCATACGCTATTCCTCTGAAAGTCAGGAGCTACGATTAGATCCCTAGTTTCGTTTACCATTCGGTTAATCTCGAAGAGACTGTACTGATCCCTGCTGACTTTCACGTCAACATCAGGGGCAGGGTAATCACATCCCGCCCCTAAATCAAGTCCTTCTTCCCCCTCTAAAACATCATCTACGTAAGTTGAATCATCCTTCACATCAAAAGCCTCACCACGTCGCGACGGTGCCGTCGGCCCTGGGTTCGGTGGCTCCGACCAGGCTGCCATCGGAGGTCCTGAAAACCATCTGTCCCCTTCCAAAAGAGTCGGAGTTCAGCGATATCGACACTCTGTGGCCCAACCTCTCCAGGGCCTGGGCCAGATCCGACGGGAACGACGGCTCCACGGTAACGTCAAGCCCTCCGGTCCACTGCCACCTGGGGGAGTCCAGGGCCTCCTGGGGGTTCATACCATGGTCCAGCATCCCGGTCAGGACCTGTAGATGTCCCTGAGGCTGCATATAGGCCCCCATGACCCCAAAGGGACCGATGGGTTCGTCACCTCTAGTAAGGAATCCGGGGATTATGGTGTGATATGGCCTTTTTCCGGGGGCCAGCTCGTTGGGATGACCCGGCTCCATGGAGAAACCCAGTCCTCGGTTGTTGAGGGCTATGCCGGTTCCGGGGACTACGACCCCTGAACCGAACCCTGTGTAGTTGCTCTGGATGAGGGAGACCATCGTCCCGCTGCCGTCGGCCACCGCAACGTAAACCGTCCCTCCGCTGTGGGGATCCCCTGCCTCGGGACGTATGGCTCTATCCCCTATCATATCCCTACGGGATGTCAGATAGTCCGGGGAAAGGAGCTCCTCCACGGGAACACTGCCTCTGTCTGGGTCACAGATATACCTCTGTCCATCGGCGAAGGCCAGCTTTATGGCCTCAATCCTGTGATGGACCGAAAGGGGGTCGTCCCACTCCCCTGCCTCCATTCCGTCCAGTATCCCCAAGGCCAGGAGGGCGACCAGCCCCTGACCGTTAGGTGGCAGCTCCCACACAGTAGTGTCTCTGTAGTTGACCGAGATAGGTTCAACCCATTTAGGCCTATAATCTCCGAGGTCGGGAAGATCCAACAGCCCACCGGTCTTTTTGGAAAAACCGGCTATCCTCTCGGCGATCTCCCCTCTGTAGAAAGACTCTCCATCCGAGTTGGCGATGGCTTCAAGGGTCCTAGCGTGATTATGGAGCTTCACGATCTGACCTGGCTTTGGGGAGCCCCCCTCGGGCAAAAATGTGTCGAACCACGATGCCAGCTCGGGGTTGTCCGCCTGTTTGCCGTACTTTGTCGCTGCTAGGCTCCAGTTATGGGCCACCACAGGGGGAACGGCGACACCTGATCTAGCCAGGTCTATAGCGGGAGCGAGGGACTCGGGCAGACCAAGACGGCCCAGTCGCCTAGAGAGAGCGGCCCAGGCTCCGACTGCCCCGGGAACACAGACCGGAAGCCACCCAACCTGAGGCAGACGATCCAGCCCACTACGCTTGAGCAGATCTTTGGTCAGGAGTTTAGGCGACGGACCGCTTCCGTTCATTCCGTACATCCTGCCGTCCTTCCAGACTATGGCGAAACAGTCGCTCCCAAGGCCATTGCTGGTGGGCTCAACCACCGTGAGGGCTGCGGCGGTGGCCACAGCCGCGTCGACGGCGTTGCCGCCCTTTTTAAGCACGTCCAGACCGGCCTGAGCCGCCTGGGGATGGGACGTCGCCACCATTCCCCTAGAACCGTAAACCAAGGACCTTCTCGATGGATAACGATAACGATGAGGATCTATTCTTTTAATCATAAAGCCAACCTCCTCCGTTTTGTCCTGTCAGGCATATACCAACACCTCTACTAGGAGTTTAGCCTAAAAAGTCGGACATACAAAGGGGCTAAAGGATCGTGAGGCCGTAGACCACCGCACCGACTATCAACAACATATCGGGAACAAGTTTTTTTGCCTCCAGCCAGAGGAATAGGGCGAAGAGGCCCACCACCTGGGAGACCGCCCATAGAGTTGAGCTGCCTGGAAAAGAGCCTATCGTCTCGATCGCCGTGGTGATGAAGGATATAAACACCGAGAGGAATATGGACATAAGGACCGGCATTATAAACTTGGTCATGGACCTCATGCCTGGGGAGCGCTTGACCCTGTCGAAACAGGAGAAGGCAACCAGGGCGTTGGACATAGCGGGCAACACCATGGCGAGCACCAGTATAGCCCCACCGACGCCAGCCCAGATCCCTACACTCAAAGGGGACATAGACGCTCCGATAGGCTTGATGCCGTTAACCCCAAGCCCGGTCCCGGCCAGACTTTGAACCATATCCCAGCCGGAGATGGCGGAGAGCTTGGTGATTATCGGGGATGGCAGGGCGTTGACTATGGCGATGTACTGCATGAGCCTCTCCTTCGTGTACAGGAACACCTGGGAGGAAGGGCCAGCCAGCAGGTCGATGGCAAGGGGAATGAACACCGGCCCCCCTCCGAAGGTCATAAGCCCGGTGAAGATCATCCCTCCGAGAAGGCCTAAGTAGGCGACGGACCGGAGAAATGGAGAGACCAGGAAGAGGGGGGTCAGAACGATCAGCACTATCAGCCACAGCTTGCCGAGGTCTTTCATGACCGATTTAGGCCCTGAATCCCCCGAGGGGAGAGCCTCCTCAGATGGAAGGGCTGGGGTTATCCAAAGTCCCCTGCCCCCCATAAAGGCCAAGAACAACACCAACCCCCATCCAAACCACCAGGGAACCACGATGCCCAAGTTAGCCGGCAGGTCGCTGTGTATGAGAAGGAAAATAGACACCGGTATGACCATCGCATTTCGAACAAACCTTGGCCATGGAGCGGAGGCGGTTATAGCCAGTGAAATCATCGCAAGTATAACAAAACCGTTGTCAACACCTACGGAGAGCAATATCAGACAGAGGACGGAAAAAAACACGGTTCTGTCAGTCCCCAGAGCAGATCTACTCTGTCTGAAGAACTTGGCCATTAGGAGACACAACATGGCCGAGACCAAAGGGAACACCGCTACCGTGGACCGCTGAAGTATCAGCAGCTTGTCGGCACTGTCCCCTACGGTGGAGAAGATCCACCATATCAGCGCCACCACCATGACAGCCACCGGGCCTACCAGGGCCAAGACCGCCATGACAGCACCCCAGATCTCGCCAGCTCTGTAACCTATTATGGCGGCCATCTGAGGCGCCGCCGGACCGGGAAGTGTGTTGGACAGGGCCAGGATATCGTTGAACGTGGCCGTATTGACCCATTCATATCTCTCCACAGCTTCCTTGTGCATAGCCGGGGCTATAGCGGCCCCGCCTCCAAATCCCAACAGACCGGTTTTAAAAAACGCCAAAAATATCTTCCACAACAACGTCACCACCCCTTTGTCCCGTCGATTATAGTTCAGATTTAGGCAAAGGGAAAATCCTGTAGAACACGGCGTAGAACACCGGAACCATTACCATGGTCAGGAAGGTTCCGACGAAAAGACCTCCCATTATTGTGACCGACATACCCGAGTACATGGGATCGAACAGCAACGGGGCCATTCCCAGCACGGTGGTCCCGGCCGCCATAACCACCGGCCTCAGTCGAACCACCGACGAGTCCAGTATGGCCAGATATCGGTCCTTGCCGTCTTTTATCTGTATCTCCAGCTCGTCTATGAGGACTATGGCGTTTTTGATCAACATGCCCGACAGGCCAAGAAAACCTAAAATGGACATAAACCCGAAGGGTATCCCCGACAGGACCATCCCCCCGGACACCCCTATCAAAGAGAGAGGGACGGATAGAAACACTATTATCGGCTTTCTTATGGAGTTAAACAGCAATACAACGGTCAAAAACATGGCGATAAGACACAGAGGAAAGGTCTTCTGTAGCGGTTCCTGGGCCTCGGCCGAATCCTGATACTCCCCGGTCCACGTCATGGAGTAGCCCAGAGGGACCTGGATAGAGTCTATAGCCTGGGTCAATTCCTGCCTGAGCGTCTCGGCGGTACCGGAGATAGGGTTGCATTCCACCGAGATAGCCCTTTGACGATCGTGTCTGTTTATGAGGGGGTCCTCCCACACGAGCCTGGAGCCGTCCACCACGTTCGAGAGGGGGACAAAGCTCCCGTAAGCTCCGCTCCAGACCTGTATATCCTCGAGGGATCCCACAGACTTGCGCTCATCCGCAGGAGGCCTTGAGATTATTGGTATCAGTTCGTCGTCCTCCCTGAATATGCCTACCCTGGTTCCCCCATAGGTCCACTGAAGGGCCTGGAGCAGGTCGTGACGGCTGACCCCAACCTGCCGGGCACGGCTCTCGGAGAACTGGGGGCGCAGTACGTGTACCTGCTGCCGCCAGTCGGTGCGCAGATCCCTCACCAGAGGGTTCTCCCTCATTATGTCCATGGCCTGACCGGCGAGGTCCTTAAGGACAGCCTCGTCAGGGCCTCTGAAACGAACCCCTATCTTGTACTCCAACCCAGGGCCGTTAGGCAGCTTGGTACAGTGGAACTCGGCGTCGGGAAAGTTGGCCCTTGCATAGGAATCTATCTCCTCCATTATCCTACCCATCCCCTTAAGGTCCTCCACCTCGATCAACAGCTGTCCGTAGCTGGAGTTGCGGGGCTCGTAATTGTAGGACAGGACGAACCGCAACGTTCCCTCTCCTACAAACGCCCCAACTCCCTTGACCCCCTTCAAGGAGGAGACAAAAGCCTCCAGTTTAGCGACGTCGGCATCCGTTTCCTCTATGTGGGCCCCCTGTGGCTTCCAGTAGTTGAAGTAGAACCGTCTCTGGGTCGAGTCGGGAAAGAATGCCTGAGGAACCTTGCTGAACCCCACCACGGCGACCACTAGGGCCACTGCAACCGATGCGATGGTCAGCCATCTATGGGAAAGACACCCTCCCAAAAATGCACGATATCTCCGAAAGAGAGGCTTATCGTAAGGATCGGGCCCGACATTGGGAACCTTGAGAAACCACACGCAGAGCAGAGGCGTGATCGTGAC
>JAQUTB010000117.1 GCA_028709985.1 Dethiosulfovibrio sp. | reverse complement strand
AAGCCTTCCTTCCTGATACAGCGAGTATATGGGCATGGACAGGGTCATCACAGGCTCCTCAAGCCTTGGGGATACCCAGGGCGAAGACAACACAGCAGAACCAGCCTTCTCCGCCGACACGTACCATTGTTCGGTCCTTGGATCGTAGTCGTCCTCGGGAAACCAATCCCCGCCGTCCAGAAACTGCCCGCTTGGCAACGCTAGGTACAGGTCTGTAAGCCCCATGGGGCGAGAGGCCTCGGTAAGGTTTCTCATGTAGTTTCCCGCCGTCCCGGGAAGAAGCCCCAGGTCCTCTATCATGAAGGAAAGGTTGTTGGACCCTGTGGTAACCACGTTCTCCAGGGACTTAAACCAGTTCGACACCGCCGCCGCAGATCCCCTGCTCTCACGGACCTGCCCCCTGTCCAGAAGGTCTATCAGGGTGGATCTGGCCCCCTGGGAGGAGAAAAAAGCCAACGCCGCCATGGACAGACACACCGATAGAGCCATAACAGCAAGACGTCTCTTCAAGGTCATGACACCATACCTCCCGCTTCGCTTCCGTGAAATCTACGCTCCTGGACCCATCCGCTTCGCCCTGTCTCGTAGGTGAGCTGTTTTGCCCTGTGTTTCAGGGACGCAGCTATCTCGGACATCTTGGCCGGATGGATGTCCCAGCCCAGGTTCTCCTTCTCTATGACGGCTAAGCTCAACGTCACGGGTGACACATTGCAGTTTTCCCCTTTTCTGTTGACAGAGCAGAAAAAACCTCTATCCCAGTCCTCCTGGTGGAAAAAATCCCTCTTTCTCCTGTCGAACTCCCGGCAGATCGAGTCGAGACATCCCTCCGGGAGGTTGCCTGTGACGACCGCCACGAAATCGTCTCCCCCCACGTGCCCGAGGGATACCCTGCTTCCCAGCTCGCTGAAACCGTCCTGGAGCACCGAGGCGGTGAGTTTTATCAGGCCGTCTCCCTCGATAAAACCGTAGGTGTCGTTGTATTCCTTAAAACGGTCCAGATCGGCGTATATCAGCGTAAAGGGAGAGTCACAGCCCTTACATCGGGAGATCCACCGCTGGATCTCCTGATTTCCCGGAAGGCCGCTCAGGGGATTGCAGGTGAGGGCCTGCCTAACCTCTATCTCAGCCGACCTGGCTATGACCTGCTTCATGGTCACGGTCCCCATATAGTGACCCCTGGTGTCCACGACCACCACTGGATCGTAGATAGCGTCTGGACACCGCTCCATTGCCAGCTTGGAAAGGTGTCGAATCGAGCAACTGTGTCCCACGGACAAAAAGTTCTTCTTCGCCGCTGCCTCCACAGGCCTGTTCTGGAATAGATGGAAGCCGTAGGCCCCTCCCATCTTGGACGCGAAATCGTTTCTGGTTACCAACCCCATCGGGGTCTTGCCGTCCAGGACAACCCCGTGGTCGAACTCGGGGGTGTTCTTCATGACGTACCAAAGGTCCTTGCAGGAGATCTCGTCCCTCTGCATGGCCCTGGCCCTGGTTGTCATGGACAGGAGTCCATCCGGGGCCTCGCCCTCGGCGATAATCCTGGACTCGACCTGAGAGGCCAGCCCCACCAGCGATCGGACTATGTGCTGTTTTCTGGGCTCCTCGTGGATATCCCGAATGAGGGCCATGTCCAGCTTTATGTAGTCCGGTATACAGGATGCCAGCATTATAAGACCGGAGTGCCCCGCACCCAGGTCGTCTATGGCGATACGAAAGCCCTGCTCCTTCATCTCCTCGACCCGTCTGGATAGGAGGCCATAATCTGAGACCTCCTGCCTCTCGGTCAACTCTATGACCACCTGAGACGCCCTGATCCCCCGCCTCTCCACCACAAAACCGTTGAAGGAGGCAGGGAACCTGTCGTCCAAGAAGACCGAAGGGGTCACGTTTATGAACACTCTCTTATCCTCCGAGTCGATCACGTCGGAAAGTACGTTAAGGGTGGAGCTTCGACACAGCTCCTCAAGCTCCCACAGGGTTCCAAGTCGCTCCGCCCTGTCAAAAAGCTCGCAGGCCGATTCCACCGGAGGGCGGCCCCGGGAGAGGAATTCATATCCCCACACCTGACCGCCGAAGAGATCTACAACAGGCTGAAACACCGTGCTAACCTCCTCGCAATAAACCACGTCGTCCATCAACATAACGGCCAAAAAGACCACCTCCCCTAGGATAATAGGGGAGGTGGGTTTCGACTCAGTAACGGTTATGTCACATGTTGATCTTGCTGAATGTCTCAAACTCGTTCTGGAGATCCTGGGATATGGAGGCTATGGTCTGCCCGGCCTCGGCGACCTCGTTCATGGACCTCTGCTGGTGTCTGCTTATGGTGACGCTCTCCCCAGCGGAGGAGAATATCTCGGTCACTACCTTGACCTGGCTGGACGCCTCTTCTCCTATGACGCCGATCTGGTCGATCAGCTTTTTAAGGACATCTCTGCCGGAGGCCAGCTCCGACTCGGTGTGAGAGATGGAATCGGTGGTCAGGGACACCAGGGAAACTATCTCCTCTATAGTGTCAGCTATCTCCTTCACCGATAGAAGGGAGTTGTTTGCCAGTTTTTTCACCTCATCGGCCACTACCGCAAAACCTCGCCCCGCTTCCCCCGCCCTGGCCGCCTCTATGGCAGCGTTGAGGGCCAGGAGGTTGGTACGTTTCGCTATGTTCTGTATGGTCGATATAACGTTGCCGATGCTCTCCGATTTCCCCATAAGCTCGTGTATCTTTGCCGTGGAGAATCCCATGGATTTACCGACCTGCTCCATCCCATCGTCGGCGTCACGGGCAAAGTTGATACAGGCTAAGGACTTGTCCTCCATGGACTTAGCAGCACCCAGTCCCTTATCCGCTGAGGCCGACACTCCCTCGGCCTGAGTGCTCATGGTCTCCGACATGGAGGAAACCTCCTGAGAAGATGCGGCCAGCTCCTCCGCCAGGGAGGCTAACTGTCCTGTGATAGAGCCTATTTTAGACACTAGGTTGGAGTAGGCGGTATAGTCCTTGACTATCTCCACCGCCCCTAGGGGGTTGCCGTCCTCGTCGTAAACACCTGCGTTGGACACCAGAGAGGTTATCCTGTGTCCATCCTTATGGTAGACGTCGACCTGGACATCCTTCAGGAAAGATCTGCTCATGACGCACTTCTGGGTAGGACAGTCCTTGCAGACCGACGCTCGGAAGATGTCGCCGCACTTTATTCGGGACGCCTCCTCTGCGGAATATCCGGTCAGTTGCTCCATAGCCTTGGGCCAAAGTATAACGTTGTACTCCATATCCCTGACGTAATAGGGATCGGGCATGGCGGACTGTATCCCCTTCAAAACGGCAAACTCCATGAAAAGATCTTTTTTCGTCATACGGAACACCCCTCTCCTGATGGACCACTAGCGTTGCTTTAATTCTACATCACGTTGACCTCTCTTTTTTCGGTATACATCATAATCGACTTATCCTCCAGCGCGGGAGACTGAAATACCACAGCGACGTAGTTCGTGCCTGACAGAACAAAGGGATGCAGGAGAACCCTTAAGTTCACCCGATATCCATCTTTGTGCAGTAGCCCCACATCGAAGCAGCTTTCCGCCACATAGCCTGTCTCGGCTATGGCCGCCACGCTCTTCAAGACATCCTGAGACGAGTCGGGATGGATCTTCCTCTGCATTGGGACCCCCAGAATTTCCTCCTTGGAGTAGCCTAAAACCCTTCCAGCTCTGTCGTTCCAGAGGATAAATCGACCTTTATGGTCCAGAGCTGCTATCCCAACAGGGGCCTGAGCCACCAGAGATGACGTCAACTCAGGTGGCTCCGAAAAAGCAGATACAGCCCCATCACCGGACGTGGCTATCCCCTCACCTGCAAAAAAATAACCTTTTCTGGGCCTGGTTATCAGCCTCTTGGGCCTGCTGGGCTCCACCTCCACCTTGGACCTCAGCTGATTTACCGCCCAACGGACCAACGAGGGATTCCCTGTCCCGGAAGGGAACTCCCAAACCATCCTGAGAAGATCGTCCACCGAAAGAACCCTGCCAGGATAGCGCAAGAAAGTGGCGAGAAGTCTGAACTCCATCGGCGTGAGACTAAACCACCTTATCCCGTTCCATATCCTTCTCTCCCTGACGTTCAGCATCATATCCTTGGTCTGGACGACCCCATCTCCATCTATAGGGGCTACGGATCTGTTGTATGCCCTTTTTTTAAGACAGTCGACTCTGGCGCAAAGCTCGTCCGGGTCGAAGGGCTTGGAGAGATAGTCGTCGGCCCCTGCCTCTAGCCCCTGGATTCTGTCCCTAGCGTAGGTCCGCCCGCTGACGACCAGCACCGGGAGCTCCATCCAGGGACCTTTTTCCCGAATCGACCGCAAGAAAGAGAGACCTCCCTCGCCTGGGAGGTTGAGGTCCAACACAAGCACGTCCGGTATCCAATGGGAGATAGAGGGCCTCACCTCCTCGACGCTGGCAAAACAGCGCACCTCGTGCCCTAAGTCCTCCAGACAGTCCGCAACCCCTCTTCTGAGCCCTATATCGTCCTCTATTATCGCTATTTGAGACATAATATTTATTCCCCCTCGATATTTTTGTTTATCCTGGGAAAACGAACCACGACTATGGCGCCTGATGGATCTCGGTCCCTCAGTTCTACCCTGCCACCGTGGTCTGCTATCACCGAGTTAATCACAGTGAGTCCAACTCCGGAACCGGATACAGGGTGGTCCCTGAGCCTCTCCTCGGGGCTTCCCTTCCCCTTCGGGAAGCCCTCCCCGTCGTCCTCGACCGAGATCGCCAAGTGATAGTCGCAGTAGGACGAGATTACCCTCAGGTTGCCGTGTCCCAGTCCCAGTCTGTCGATGGAATTCCATGAGTTGACGAACAGATTTACAAACAGCCTGAAAAGATCGTAGCCGTCGCCTAAAATCGCGCAGTCCGACGGTATTAAACAGGCAAAGGAAACCCTGGATGCCCCAGGTCCTCGAGAGACCCGAACCATTCGCCAGGCCTCCTCGCATATCGACCTGAGGGAGACGACCTGAAAGGGCCTTTTGGAGCGATCTCCAAAACTGGAAAACCTCTGTATCATGCTCTCTATCTGGGACGCTCCGTCGCTTATGTCCTCCAAAGATAGCCTGAGAGACTCCAGGTTGACAGGGAGGCCCTTGGCTATCCTCCTCATATATCTCTTGGCGTGAACCTGGATGGCGGCTAGAGGGGTCCTTATCTCATGGGATAGCTTTCGTACAAAGGGCTGAAATGGATCCTCCGAGGCCCATGGTCTCTCCCCGTTTGCCCATCGACCGTCGCTGTTTGAGGTAAGCACAGCCTCTATCACCTTCGCCGCAGAAGCGGCTATCACCCGGACTGCCTCCATGGAAAATACCCTTACGTCCTCCAGGTCACTGAAATATTCCCTCTGATCTATCCCGTAACCGGAGATGAGGGATATAATATTTTCATCGTCCGGTCTTTTATCTAAAAAAAAGCCGTGACCGAAAAGTATGGCCTCAAGGCGGTCATCTCGGAGAATGGGGCAGGCGAAGGTGTCAAAGCCCATAGCGCATGTGCTAAAAGAAAGCCCCTTACGCCAGTCGAGGGTGAAGAGCTTTCTGGCCTCGGAGCGACATTGCTCACCCCTGACAGGATCCCTGAGATGCCATTTCCTGCACGATAAGGGGATCCCAGCCACGACCACCTTTTCGTTGGTCAACCTGGGAACCAGATCCCTCGCCATGACCACTCCCAAAGGCAGGCCAGTGAGGCTGTGCAGGGACTCGACCGCCGAGGTCAGGGCCTTGCGTTGAGATGTTTCATCGCCGATGATAATATCTAACACCTCCCTGATATTTCCACTGACACTATTATAGACTAAAGAGTTAGAGGGTCACGTTAGGGAGGATTTGTATTCTGTGAGTCCAATTTTGGATACATAAAAAAGAGGTGATTTCTTTGGCCATAGACATATCCTCCTTCGGTAGGACCGGTGAGGGCGATCCGGTGGTACAGTTTTGCCTTTCCGACGGGTCGGGACTCAGAGTGAAGGTGCTGAACTACGGGGGAGCGGTGAGGGAGATACGGTGTCCCGACAAACAGGGAAGGATTGACAACGTTACATTA
>JAQUTB010000116.1 GCA_028709985.1 Dethiosulfovibrio sp. | reverse complement strand
AATTTTATTGCCATTTGGGCCAGTGCTTGTTCCTTGTTTTCTTCGTCTAAAGAGTAAGCAATCCTTATGTTTTTTCCATCTGTGGGGAGCGATATGTCTTCCTCTCCAAGCAGTCTCTTCAGGGAGTTAGGTGGGTTTATGAAAACCGATTTTACGTCTCCTTCATAAGCGATCTTACCGTTTTCCAGTATGCATGCTTTATTACATGCCCTACTTACCACCTCCATCTGATGTGTAACTATTACAACTGTTATGCCTATTTTTCTATTGATCTCTGTTAATAAGTTTAAGATGGAGCTTGCTGTTTTAGGATCAAGAGCTGATGTTGCTTCATCACACAATAAAAATTTAGGTTCCATCGTGAGTGCCCTTGCAATTGCTACCCGTTGTTTCTGTCCTCCGCTTAAGTTTTTGGGCTTTGCGTCTTTTTTATCCTCTAGCCCAACAAGTTCAAGTAGCTCGCTAACCTTTTTATTGATTTCTCTTTTGGTGTATGAAAAACATTCCATAGGTAGTGCTATGTTTTGATACACCGTTTTTCTCTCAAGTAATGAAAAATGCTGAAAAATCATTCCTACATGTCTGCGAAAGTCTCGCAACTCTTTTTCTGCCATATCCTTGATTTCACGGCCATCCACCGATAAGTTCCCCTCGTCGTAAGACGTTAGGCCGTTAATGCAACGAAGCAACGTAGATTTTCCCGCTCCGCTTCTGCCAACTAGCGCGTAAATATCTCCATCTTCTATCGATAGATTTATGTTTTGAAAGACAACGTTGTCATCTTCCCATGTTTTTTTTAGATTTTTAATTTTTATCAAAGACTGTGCCTCCAGTACATCTAAAAATATTTTTAATTTTTTTAGGGATTGACTCGTCAAGGAGAAGGTCGTGGTAGAACCTCTATTTTTGTCATGGTTTCGATAAACGGTAGGAATATAACATGTTTTGCTCTCGTCTGCACCTGTGAATTTATAGAAAGAAATTTCGTGCCATCTTGGAAAAAGGGAGGGCTACTGGAAAATCTCCAATAGCCCTCCCTTGACCGACCAAACGTTACGTCCTATGGTGAACTTTTCTTTAAGTTAAACGCTGTAGGTTGCGTTCTGTTTTCTGTAAGCGTCGTTATCCTTGGAAGCTATCTCTGAGTCAACTTGAGCGAGCTGTCTTTCCACGCTCTTGCGCTGCTCTTCGTCTCCTTGGGCGTTCTGTAGCTGTTTTTGTAGCTGTGCTCTTCGTTCTTTTAGTTTTTTGATCTCCGCGTCGACGCTGTCGGTGTTGGTGGTGGTTGATGACGTCCCTTCGTCATCGCTTTTTGGGGCTTCGCCGCTTTTTGTAGGCTTGCCTCCGTTTTTTTGCGATCCCTCGGCAGTCTCTGACGATTCCTCGTTTTTCGCTGGACTCTCCGTCTGTTCTTCCGTCTCTTTTTCCGCCGTTGCAGGGCGATCTACGGTTGCCTTTTGGTTGCCGTTTTCGTCTTTTTCTAGCCTGTAAACGCCGGAAGCCTTTTCCTGCTTATCGCTGCTGGGAATGTACTCGTCCTGCGAACCTTGAGGTTGGCTTGGTTTACTCGGTTCGGTTTTTCCCGTGCCTTCGACCTTCCCCTCTGCCTCTTCGTCCTGAGGCTTTATCGCTCTGTTTGCGTAAGGATTTTGCTGCTGGATTGTGTTGTCTACCGATCCCACTGACATTCGAATCCCTCCTCGCTTATATAGTGTATTCCCTATCGTTTGTAGTGTAGCACTAAAATTAGACAATACAAAGGAAGGGACCTAACGATCGGCCCCTTCCTTTGACATATTCTACGCTCTCACCGAGGCCATTGGAAAGACCATGGTTTCCCCTTTTGATCCCTTGATAAGGCGGGACAGAACGCCGTAGGTTTCCTCGATGGTCCTCTCCGACAGAACATGATCTGGAGCCCCTTGGGTCCAAACCCTGCCGGATTTAAGTAAAACCAGCTTTTGGGAGTGTCGAGCCGCCATGTTCAGGTCGTGGAGTGTCATTATGGTGGTGGTCTCCCTGCTCACGGTGTATCTGCCTATCAGTTCAAGGACCTCGAGCTCGTTTTGGAGGTCCAGGTTTGCCGTCGGCTCGTCCAGTATGAGTACCTTCGGATCGCATACCAAGGTCTGGGCTATTGATACCAACCTCTGCTGACCTCCGCTGAGCTTTTTGAAGGGCCTCTCAGCCAGGTCAGATATGGACATCTCCCTCAGGATGGCCCAGGTCTTTGAAATGTCTTCCTTCTGGACCCTCAGGGATAGGGTCTGGACCCTTCCCAGAAGAACCACCTCGAAAACCGAGAGTGACGATGTGGAGGAATTGCCCTGGGTCATGTAGCTGAGCATCCTCCTGAACTGACGCTTAGGATAGGACTCCCTGTCTCTGCCGTCGATCTTGACCGTTCCCTGGGCCTCTAGAATTCCGGCGATAGACTTCAGCAGGGTGGTTTTGCCCGCTCCGTTGGGCCCTATCACGGTGGTTATCTCGCCTTTTGGTGCGGAGAAGGAGACGTCTTTTAACACGTCAAAATTCCTGTAGGAGAAGCTGAGTCCTTCCACTGAGAGTCCCATCTATCGCCACGACCTTTGCCTGTAGACTATCAGGACGAAGAAGAAGGGAACCCCAATAATCGACGTGATTATCCCTATTGGAAAGACGCTTCCAGGTATCACCGATTTGCTTATCACCGAGGACAGGGCCATTATCATTGCTCCGCAGAGGGACGACATGGGGAGGAAAAACCTCTGATCGTCCCCCGACAGCATTCTGGCTATATGGGGGCCAGCCAGACCTATAAACCCTATGGTTCCCACAAAACACACCGCTGAGGCGGAGAGAAGGGAGATCAGGACGAAGGCCTTTACCTTGAGGGGCTCGACGGATATCCCCAGGCTTTCCGCCTTCTCATCGCCGAGCATCAGGGCGGTGTATCTCCATGAGTCGGCCATTATGAGGGGCGTCACCGCCACCAGGACCGCCATGATGAGAGAAAGCTTTCCCCAGGTGGTCTTCTGGAGGTTGCCGAAGGTCCAAAACACTATGGCCTGAACGTCGCCCTCGGTGGCGTAGTACTGAAGCAGGGCCTGAAGGGCCTGGAATAAAAACAGCATGGCTATGCCGGACAGGATCATGCTCTCGGTGCTCATCCCGCCGATACGGCCCATGGCGTAGATGGACATACACACGACCAGGGCGAATAGAAAGGCGTTTATGGGGATAAGGAGGCTTCCCGCCGAGGGCAAGATCGCCCCGCTCAGAACTATTGCCAGGGACGCCCCGAATCCTGCACCGGCGCCCACCCCCAGGGTATAGGGACTGGCAAGTGGGTTGCCCAATATGGTCTGCATGACCGCACCTGCCAAGCCTAAAGAGGCCCCTACCGCCACGGCGGTCAAGGCAACAGGGAGCCTCATGGTCCAGACTATGGTCCTAGTCATACCATTCACGGTGTCCGGTGATAGCAGGGCTGAAATAACCGTGGGGATATCTATATTGGCAACACCTGTCGTCACGTCGATCAGGGCGAAAAAAGTCGTCAGGCTGAGCAGCACCGATATGGATACCCACCTGCGACGGTTTACAGCCCGGTAAATTCGTTGTCCCTCAAGGCCGGTGGAGCACATCCTATCTGTTCAGCTCCACCATGAAGGTCCCTGTCATCTCTATGGGGAAAAACCTGTCGTAGAACTCCTGCAGGGTCGCCTGGGGATCCAGGTCGGAGAAGGACTCAGGATAGAGCTTTTTGGCTATAAACTGCATCCCAGCTACGTCGAAGATGTGTCTGGAAAGGTCGTGATAGAGGGCTCCCATACGGTTTTCCCTCACGGCGTTAAGGCCCTCCCAACCCGGTCTACCTTTATATCCCTCCAGATTTGCGAGAACCAGCTCTTTCTTCGCCTCGTAGCCGAGTCCAACGTTCTTGGCCGAGTCTCCGACGTAGTTCCCAGCGAAAATTATGACGTCCGGGTTGGCCGCGAGGACCTGCTCTGGTTGGATGTCTCCGTTGGCTCCGGGGACCAGGTCCCTGGCTATGTTGTCCCCTCGGCAGTTCTCTATTATCCCACCCCACATCTTTTTGCCCCAGGTCGGTCCGTAGACCTCCGGCCCTGCCTGGTTTCCGCTGAACTCCATGTATACCCTGGGCCTTGGGCCGGAGATATCCGCCACCCTGTCCTGAACGGCCTTAAAATTACGGGTGTAGTATTCGACGAGCTCCTGAGCCCTTCCCTCTGCTCCCATGATCTTGCCGAACAGCAAGGTGCTCTTTACGTGGTTTTCCAGGGTCTGGGCGTGATAATCCACGAACACCACAGGGATGCCAGCTCCCTCAAGCCTCTTAAGCTCGTCCTGGACCAGCTTGAGGTCGTTTTGCGGCATGAATACAACGTCAGGCCTCAGTGCCATGACTGCCTCGACGTTGAAGCTGTTTTTTTGGACGTATCCCACGTCCGGTATGTCCCCTATGGGAAACCTTTTGGAGAAGGCGTCCCAGGTCGACTGTCTGCGCCCTTTCCAATATTGGGTGGACCATCCGGCTATTTTCGATATGCCCTCCTCCCCTGTTGCGGCGATGTACTCCTCAAAATTGAAGGTGAGCACTACCCTCTCCACAGGCTGCTTTACGGTTACCTCTCGTCCTGTGATGTCCGAGACGGATAGTGTGCTGGCCGTTGAAGGCGAGCAGGCCTGTAGGGCGATAAGCAGCGCGAAGAAGATGGAGATAAGCCTCGTTCTTTTCATAGTCGTTCCTCCTGTGTCTGGTCGATTTTTTAGGACGCAATTATAGCACATATCTGTAAAATAGTAGCACTTAACCCATATTGTTCGAGGTGATCCATCACGGTAGCATGCGCCCATGAAAAAAGGGACGCTCTCATGGAGGCGTCCCTTTTTTCATTACCGGTACTTGCCGTAGGCCGAGGGCCCGTTGTAGCAGAACCTCTCGTTAAGCAGAAAGCGAACCTTGTCGGTGCAGAGGTCCCAGCCGTTGGGCTGGGTGTTCAGCAAGGTCACCATCTCGTTGAGGGCTCCGTCGATCGCTCCCGGTGCTGCCTTAGGATCCGCCGCTATGGCCTCTATCTTTTCCACCAGCTTCTGCGTTTCAGACATGTTTCTCACCTCCCTATCCTGTTACATTCTAACAGGATAGGGAGGTTTTTCTATGAGATAGAATAATCTATATTGATATTTTTTATATCAATTTTCAATCATGGTGTTTATTCCTATTGAGAATTTTTACGCCCTAAAGTATACTTACAGTGATGTATCAGACCTTTGTGCAAAAGAAAGGGGGTGTTTTAGCGCTGTGACCGTGAGTAAAAAAGTCCTTTTCCCTATGGCTATATCGGTTATATCCCTGTCCTTGACGGTTGCGACCCTCGTGGGGCCGATCTTTTTTAGCCTGCCTAGGTTCGTTAGCATGAGTATATGCGGGACAGCCCTGTTTTCCATGGCCTTAGGTCCTTGGGCCGGTGGTTTGTGGGCGATCTCCTTTAACTTTATCTCAAGCACCGTTGGAATGGGAAGCGGTATTATCGGTTATCTCATGGCCTCTCGAGCCATCGAGGCGGTTATTATCGGCTTGGTTGCCAGGAGTGGAAGGTCCTGGAGGGGCCCTTTAGCCTGTGCGGCTGTTCTGACGGCGCTACAAAAGCCTATAAGCCTTACCTTGGCCTACTTTTTCGGTGCCTTTACCCCTTCCTCTGGATATTGGAGCTTCCTGATGGGGGAGATGGACCGATATCTCTCAGATCAGATTGCTACGTCTTTTTTGAGCTACACGTTCTCATGTTTTTTAGCCTATTTGATTTTAAAGGGCTTTGGTTTTTACTCTAAAGAAAAAGAGGTGCTTTAGATGTTGAGATATTTTTTGTCGTTAGTTGCGATTTGTTTAGCGACTACAGGAGCTATGGCTGGATCGATACCTGTTATATCGGTGGAGGATGGGGCTAGGGCCCAATCTGTTCAGTTTGTCGACGTTCGTCCTGTCCATCAGTTTATCGGCTGGGATACGGATGAAGGCAGAGGTGGTCATATCGAGGGAGCCAGGGACTTCCCTTTAAGTTGGTTCTCTCTGGTGGAAAACTCTCTGGATCTCGATAACGAGCTGGCCCGTCGTG
>JAQUTB010000115.1 GCA_028709985.1 Dethiosulfovibrio sp. | reverse complement strand
ATAGTCTATGGCCACGACCTTGCCGGTGTCGGCAAGACGGATGACCATAAAACCACCACCGCCTATGCCGGATGCGTTGGACTCGACCACGTTCAGGGCCAGTCCGGTAGCCACAGCGGCGTCCACGGCGTTGCCGCCTTTTTTGAGGATCTCTGACCCTGCCTCAGCCGCTAGAGCGCTAGCGGCCGCCACCATCCCCTTGGATGCTTTCACGTCCTTTGGGTCATGGACCGATCCAAAGGCCGCCGTGGCCGATATAGCCATGGCCACGGATAGAGCAAAAACGGATAAACGTCTACTCACTAAAATCCCTCCCTGTTCCTCGCTACTTTCCGTCGAACCGATCGTCCTCGACCGGGGACAGAAAAGCTCCTATGCCTCTTTCCATCATATCGTCGAAGGAAGGTATTCCCTCCACCTCGACGTCTCCGCCTTCTTTAACATCCCCAAGCATGTCCATAAACATCTTCATGGAGGTGACGTGTCTGGCCGTCCTTAGGTCCAGGGTCTGGTCCCCCTCGTAGGGGATGAAAAGCCGACCCAGAGCTGCAGCTTTGAGATAGGCTTTGTCCTTGCCCGTGACGGCTAAAGCCGCATCGGTCTTTCCCCTAAGCCTTCCCTGACTGGGGTTGCCTGTCTCCATCAATATAGCCAGAGCGTCGCTGTGGTCTCCCCATTCCCTATGGCTTAGCCCTCGAAAGTTGACCGGAGACGGCTCAAGCCTCATGGGGATGCCGGCCATCTCAAGCTCCATCGACACCATTGCGGCCAACTCCATTGCCCTGTTGTGAGCCACTATGGCGTTCACCACCGGATATTCCGGCGAGGCCTCGTGCAGGTCGAAGGCTAGGTCGACCTTCTCCTTGTTGAGCAACTGGATGATCCCATAGGCAACCTGCTGGGTCAGAGAGTCGTCGGGGACCCCTGGATAGGCCCTGTTGAGGTTGCTTTTTGATCCCCCGTCCAGCTTCTGACCAGACTGGGCGTGGATGTAGATGTCCGGCGCGGGCCACTGATACACCGGGTTTGTGGCCCTGGACCCATAGCGAAACCATCTGGTCCCGCCGTCGACGTCCAGGCTGAAATACTGAGGGGACGCCTCTTGTGGGGAGTTATGTCCCATGGCGGTGGCGTTGGCGAAGGGCATGACGATCAGCCTGCCTTTGGTCACCTTAGCCCTCTCCAGGTAGACCACCGCCGCCATATAGCCGGAGGGCTCGTTGGGATGGGTTCCCCCCATGATGAACACCGTTCCACCAGGGACTCCACTGTCTTGTATATATACGTCCGAGTCCCCTGGGCTACCCTTAAGGGCCGGGAACCAATGGGACAGGTTGTACCTCTCAAAACCCTGGGCAGGGGCCACAGGATCGGGAAGTCTCATGGCCAAAAAGCTCCTGGCCGAGACGAAACATATCAAAGCTACAGCGACGCAAAGGGCCGCTGCGGTCAAAGCCGTTCCTCTGGAAGATCTCACAGTCAGCCCTCCCTACTTTATCAACAATATACGCAGGATCAAGGGTATGAGAACCATAGCGGCCGTGACCTGCTTCCAGAAAGATTTTTCCCTGAACATACATCTGAGGACGAAGGCTGCCACAAAAAGGCCAATTCCTCTGTAGATTAAGGTCATCATCGAGGCAACCTCCTAGAATATCAGCTTAGCTATCGGCTTAGCCATCAATATCACCGCGATACCCCAGCAAACCGTGAGCAAGGCCGGCAACATACAGTGGCGAAGCACCTTGAAGTAGTTTTTCTCTCCGACGACCTGGGCGGCAAAGATCCCTGCCAGAGCGGTCGGGGGCATCAGGTCCCCCAGGGACGCCACAAGGCTTAAAGCGGAGGCCACCACTATCTCGTTCTGGCCAAGAAGGGCCATCAGGAACGGAACCCCCAGCACCGACGCAGATCCGAAGGAGGAGACTGCTCCGAACAAGGGCATGGAGATCGCTATCCCTAGATAAAGGGTCCAGGATGGAAGGGCCAACGCTGAGACGACCACGAACCCTCTGACCCCGGTTAGGGTCATTATCTGGATAAACATCCCAACTCCCATCAATATGCCCATGACTGGCAGGGCCTCGTCGATGGCCTCTGTAACTGTCTCTATGGGATTCCACCTAACCCCGGAAAGTAGCCCAGAAGCGGATGCCAGCAGAAAGCTGAGAGGCATCCCGAGAGACGGCCAATAAAGGGGCAGCGTCCTCTCGCCTCCCAGAAGCACCACCAGAACTATCACCGTCAAAAACAGCCTTAAGCTCATGGGAACCCTGCTCATCTTAGCCAGCTGAGCCTCCAGGGACGCCTCGTCCCTGGGCTTTCTCACGTAGGGATAGATAAGCCAGAGGGAGCAGATCACCGCCAACGGCACAGTGCATATGAGAAGAGGCATCCCAAAACCGACGTAGGGAATATCCACCCCAGCCCCTATTATCATGGCAGGGATGCTTATAGGTGGCGCTATCATCCCAAAGAGAGCCCCCATGGAGATAGCTGCCGCTGTCTGTAACATTGGGACACCTAGCTCCATCATGACCGGAGCGACCAGGGCTCCTGTGGTCAACACAGCAGCGGTTGAGGATCCAGTTATCATGCCTGGGACCATTATGATGAACATAATACCCAGGCTGAGGAGGACCGGATAACCTCTGAATTTACGGATCACCCAGGCCGCGATGGACTCCAAAAGCCCCGTCCTCTGGATGACCTTCATGAACACCATCGCCGTAGCTATTATCAGTATGGTGTCGACGTATCCGAACTCCCCCTCTACCTGATGTCTCAGGGGGACTCCCTCACCGGCGGCGATAGCGCCGGTTATAGCGGCCATGGCCATCGCCACAGCTATGGGCATATCCCACACGAAGGCGGCGAAGGCGAAGACGCCTATCATAAGGAGGGTATAAAATCCCTCCGGCCAGAACCACTCCATATAGGCTCCCTCCTAGATCACGCCCCAGGAGGAAAGGACGCTCTCCAGAGGCTCCTTTGTCCCTCTCACGTTATCAGCGGAGAGGATTTCGATGGATTTTCCCTCCACCAGTTTGGAGAAAAGCCCGTCCATATCGGTGTTGTCCTTGTCCACGATTATGAGGGCATCAGCGAAGGGAACCGCAGCGGAGATGAAAAGATCCGACAGGGCCCCTCTCCTGCCTGGGCCTCCCACGTGCATAACCAGGATCTTCATGTTGTCGGCCTTGGCCTTCTCCAAGAGGGCCTTGGACCTGGCGACCTCCTGGTCCTTGTCTATTCCGGCTGCTCCCAGTCCCTTGGAGCTTCCTCCCACCACCGCTATCAGGACCTTCTGGCCGGACAGCTCTTCGGCCTTCATAAGGGCCTCGTAGTCGGGCACTATCTTCAGAGACTTCAGCACGACCTTAACCATCATGGCATCGGGGCTCTGGCCCACGGACGTAAGTGCCACGTCGGAGGCGAAGGAAACGCCTGCCATCAGGGTGGACGCTATCGCCAAGGCGGAAAGAAAAGCGGAGAAACGGATTTTCACGGATAAAACCTCCCAACAGAATTATGCGTCCTCCCAGTATTGCCTAAAGGGTCAGGACGATTGCACTCTCAAAGTATAGTCTATGACCACGGCGCAGGGCCATAGTTTCTCTCGTTTCTCTCCTGAAGCAAAAGAGGGCGGCCAACGGCCACCCTCTCGTCGTAAAATCCGTTATTTTTCTAGCCGGGCCAGCCCTGCCTCTCCATCCCGCCTAAGGACGAAGCTCTCCAAAGTGACCATCATAGCCCTGGCTCCTGCCGCCATGTCCTGAGCCTTAATAGCCACGTCCTCGGCCCCTCTCTCGGTCTCCTCCGTGGCGGAGCGAATTGCGGACATAAGCTCCACCGACCTCATCACCGAGCTAGTCAGAGACTCGACCGCCCTTGCCATCTCGTCGCTGGAGGTCGCCTGGACCTCGGACTGATCGGCGATCCTCTTCATCCTGTCGTCGAGCCTCTTAGTCAGGTCGACCGTCTCGTCCAGGCCCTTCTTAGCCTCCGCCACCTCTCTGGCCACGACCTCCATAGCCCCTACGGTCCGATCCGTCGCCCTCATGGCGTCGGATGAGTCGGACTGGAGCCTCTCTATCATGGACCCGACCATCCCAGCGGCGTGGGCCGATTCCTCCGCCAGCTTACGTACCTCCTCCGCGACCACGGCAAAGCCCCTGCCAGCCTCTCCGGCTCTCGCCGCCTCTATGGCCGCGTTGAGGGCAAGCAGGTTTGTCTGGTCCGCTATGGTGGTTATGGTGTCGACAAACTGAGAGATTGACTTTACCGAATCGGCAAGTTTGGTTATTCCATCTGCGCCGGATCTGGACATCTCGTCGGCGGTCTTTATCTCCTTGAACATGGATACAAGCCTGTCGTTCACCTCTTTGGCTAGCTTCACCATGGATGACGTGTCCGACGCCCCGTCGGAGGTCAGGTCCGCAGAGGACCTGGCGCTGGACGCCACCTCCTCTATGGAGGCGTTTATCTGCTCCAGCGCCGCGGAGTTGTTCTCCGTGAGGTTGGACATCTCCATCACCGATCCACCTGCCTCGGCCATGGCAGCGTTCTGCTCCTCCGAGATGGCGGCTAGCTCCTCCGACCTCTGGGACGACAGGGAGGCCTCTCCCCTTACGTCGCCGAGGGCCTTCCTGAGCATATCGGCCATGACATCGAGGGAGGTCCCCACGGAGGAGATCTCGTCTCCCACTTTATCCTCAAAGCTCACGGTAAGGTCGCCCTTAGCCATCTTCCCGATAGCCTCCACCATGACGCTAAAGCGAGAGGTAATCCCTCTAACTATGACGAAAATAAACAGTAACGCCACCAAAAGCCCCAGGACCACTCCGGCCGCTATCTTAAATACCAGGGCCATGACCGAGTGCCTCAGATCCGAGGTGTAGAGCCCAGTCCCGTACCACCAGCCCCACGGTGCGTAGCTTTTAACGTAAGCCACCTTTTCCTCGACCTCGCCGCTGTTGGAGTTGAGCCAGTGATAGGTCATCTGTCCCTCACCCTTAGGAGACGCGGCGATGGCGGTCAACCCTCTGTGGACCCACACTCCGTTTGCATCCTGGCTATCGAGCCTTTTTCCCCTCTCGTGACCCTGGAAGGGGATAGTAACCCTCTGGTCCATATCGTATCCAAAGACATAGTCCTGGCCGTTATATCTCATCGAAGACACCGCCTCAGAGGCCAGAAGCTGGGCTTCCTCCACAGTGAGCTCGCCGCTCTCCGCCATAGCGCCGTAGTGCCTGACGACCTCATCAGCGACCTCCACCACAGAAAGCACCGTTCCAACCCTCTCACGATAGAGGGCATCGTAATCCACGATATAGATCGTCAGAGATATGCCCAGCCCCAGCGACAAGAGCACCGCCGACAAGGGAACCATCAAAGAGAACAACAACCTCTTGCCCCGCTTCTTCACTCTAAGCCCTCCCCTCTCAATTCCACGGTAAACTTTCTTTATATGATACACCGATAGGCACAAAGGAGGCAAAGAATTTCGAAATTATTTATATTGAGGGCCTGTAGTATATCTTGGGTCTGCCGCTCCTGCCATCCTCATGGCGACGCTCCCTCTGTATCTGTCCCTTCCTTGCCAGATATTCCAGATACCTATGGGCCGTCGGATAGGCTATTCCGGCCCTCTTAGCCACCTCGGAGGCGGAAAGCGGTTCGTCGGACGCAAGCAGGACGTCCATCACCATTCTAGCGGTTGGTTCGGCCATACCCTTCTGGGTGCCCTCCCAGCCGGAGGACTTCCTGTAGCGGGCTAGCTCCCCGTGAAGGGCTATCCTCGCCGAAAAATCCACCAACCTGACCGGTTTTGAGACGAAATCGTCCGCCCCAGCCAAAAAAAGCCCTCTTGCGACCTCCTGATCCTGCTCCACTGTAAGCGCGATTATCACCGTCGACGAAGAGATCTGTCTGGCCCGCCTTATCAACTCAAGGCCACTCATGACCGGCATGTGGTAGTCGACAAGGATAATATCGACCATCCCCTCTTCGACCCCTCCGAGGGCCGCATGAGGATCGGTTGTGGTCCTTATCGACCAGCCCTGTGAGGAAGCCATTGCTTTCAGGGTATAGAGGATCTCCTCGTCGTCGTCCACTGCCCCTAGGGAGAAGATCATGAAAG
>JAQUTB010000114.1 GCA_028709985.1 Dethiosulfovibrio sp. | reverse complement strand
CTGTGGCCTTAGACTGCTCCAGAGAGACCTTGAACGTCGAGCCTGAGGAGCTTGAAAGATGCCTCAAAGACCACCCCCTGAAAGCCCTCTTCATAACCAACGCCCTGGGTTTTGCTGGAGACCTGGATACCGTCCGGGACATCTGCTTTGACAGGGGAATAATCCTCCTAGAGGACAACTGCGAATCCCTGGGGTCGGAGCTTAAGGGGACAAAGCTCGGCAACTTTGGCCTCGCCTCCACATTTTCCTTCTTCGTCTCTCACCACATGTCCACAATCGAGGGGGGCATGATCTGCACCGACGACCTGGAGCTCACCGCCATGCTGAAACTGGTCCGTGCCAACGGCTGGGACAGAAACCTGGAGGAAGGGGAAAAAGCCGCCATCCGGTCGCAATATCTGGTTCAGTCCGAACTGGACGCCAAATACACCTTCTACGACCTGGGCTACAACCTCAGGCCCACGGAGATAACCGGATTTTTGGGCCAACAGCAGCCGATCCACCTCCCTGCTTCGGTCCTCAAAAGACAGGATAACTACCTCAGGGTGGAGAAGGCCATTAAATCCAACCCAGACCTCCTGACCTTAAAGAGGGACCACCTGACGGTCCTCTCCAACTTCGCCATACCCATACTTTGCAAAACCCCGGAGCTAAGGGAAAAATACGGCGCAAAGCTGGAACGAGGGGGAGTGGAGATAAGGCCCTTAATAGCTGGCAACATCCAAAGGCAGCCCTTCTACGGCAAATACGTCCCTGCCACCAGGGAACTTCCTGACGCCGACTTTATCCACCGCTGTGGCCTCTACTGCGGCAACCACCCGGACTACTGCCAGGAGGAACTCGCCATCCTGGAGGACATACTGGGGGGAGGAAAATGACCCAGATAAAAGCCCTCATACTGGCAGGAGGAGGAGGGACCAGGCTGTGGCCCCTCTCAAGGGAAGAGGTCCCAAAACAGTTTTTGAAACTCGCAGGAGACCACAGCCTCCTCCAGACCACCATAAAAAGGCTCCTGCCCCTCTGTGGCCAAGAGGGCATAAAAATAGTGGCAGGGGAGAGATGGGACAGCCAGATAGTCTACCAGGCCTCCGATGTAGGCCTAAAAGGTGACATACTGGTCCTGGAGCCGGAGGGCAAAAACACCGCCCCCGCCATAGCCCTGGGGCTGGCCCACCTGATGGAAAAAGGTGCAACCAGGGAAACTCCCGTCCTGGTGTGTCCCAGCGACCACATAATCCAAAACGAAAAAGCCTTCCACGAGAGCCTCAAGCTGGGGCTACTGGCCCTGGAAGAGGGAAAACTGGTCACCTTCGGCATAGTCCCAGACGCCCCGGAGACCGGCTTTGGCTACATAAAAAAAGGCGAAGACAGAGGAGGCTGGAACGACGTATCCCAGTTCGTCGAAAAGCCGGACCTAAAAAAAGCAAAAGAATACGTCCAAAGCGGCCAATACCTGTGGAACGGCGGGATATTCCTCTTTAGGGCCGGGGACATGATAGACTCCTTCAAAGAACACCTCCCGGAGATAGCGAAGCTCATGGAGTGTGGGGAGAGGGCCATGGTCGAGGGATTCAAAGACCTTCCCTCGGTCTCAATAGACTACGGCATAATGGAAAAAGCCCCCTCCGTGGCGGTGGTCCCGCTGGACGCTTGCTGGTCCGACCTTGGGAGCTGGGACGCCATCTATCAGCAGGGGGAAAAAGACGGCAACCGCAACGTCCTCAAAGGGGACGTACTGGCCGATCGGTCGGAAGGATGTCTGGTCCAAGGGGACAGACGTCTCATAGCCCTCTCGGGGGTCAGTGACCTGCTGGTGGTGGACACCGCCGACGCCCTGTTCATAGCCCCTAGGGGAACATCTCAATCGGTCAAAGACGTAGTCTCCACCCTGAAAGAGCGGTCCAGACCGGAGATAACCCAGGCTCCCGAAAGCGCCAGGAGATGGGGAGACTATAGGATCCTCCACGAAGGGGACGGCATAAAGGTGAAGAGGATAACCGTCCACCCGGGAAAGGCCCTAAGCCTCCAGTATCACCACCACAGGACGGAACACTGGATAGTGGTAAAAGGCACCGCCCAGGTCGAAAGGGACGAAGAGATCTTCTACCTCCACGAAGGAGAAAGCACCTTCATCCAGAAAAACCAGCTCCACAGGCTCATAAACCCCGGAAAGATCCCCCTCGAGATAATAGAGGTCCAAAACGGGCCGTATCTGGGGGAGGACGATATCGTGAGGATCAACGGCGAACCTAATGGACGAGACCAAGAGGCCTAAAGTAGCGACGTTGCTCCTGTCCTACGACTACGGTTTGCCCGAAAGAGGCCCGTCTCTGGAGAGGGGGCGCTTCTTCCCCGCTATCTGTGACTTTGCCGACGTAACTCCCTTTTGGTTGGAGGAGAACGGCTATCCCGAGGACCTGGAGGGCCTCCAAAGCAGAATAGTGGACTTCGTTGAAAAAGAGCGTCCTGACGTGGTTTTCACCATAACCATGAGGGACGAGATCTCCTGTCAAACCCTGGACAGGCTTAAAGAGCTTTCCTTCGTGGTCAACTGGTTCTGCGACGACCAGTGGAGGTTCGACGACTACTCATCGAAAAGGGCTCCTCACCTGTCCGGGGCCATGACCGTGGACCTCTACTCTCTGCCTAAATACAGGCAAAGGGCCATCTCTGCGGTCTGGGTCCCCTGGGGTATAAGGGACTTCGCGGAAGAATCGTCCTTGCAGGACGTAAAGTACGAATTTGACGTCTCCTTCATAGGAGGAGCGGACAGAAACCGTAGGTGGTGGATAAAGAGGATAGAGGCCCTCACCGGATCCCCTGTGGCCTGCTTCGGATCGGGCTGGAGAGGTGGCAGGGTATCGGACCAGGACGTTATGGACATCATGCTTAAATCCAGGATAAACCTCAATCTGTCCAACAGCAGGAATAACGACATCCGTTTCGTCCTCTCATCTCCGGTGAACGCCCTAAGATACCTCCGGTCCGGCAAAAACCAAGAGCAGGTAAAGGCCAGAAACATAGAGATCCCGGCCTTCGGAGGCTTTGAGCTGTCCTACTACGCCCCAGGGATCGAGAGGTACTTCTCCATAGGAGAAGAAATAGACCTGTTCACCTCGCCGGAGGAAGCTGCGGTAAAAATATCCTACTACCTTCTCGATGAAAAACTGAGGGAGTCCATGAAGCTAAAGGCCTACAGCAGGGCAAAAAGGGACTACCCTCTTGGGGCGGTCATCCTGGAAGGCCTTAAAAACCTGGGGGTGTCGTTTTGAATCTCGCCATAGTTATGCCGTCGGTTTACGGCCAAAACAGGGCCTTCGACCCCGACAGCGCCCTAAACAGGGACGATTGCCTTGCCCACCTTCGCCATCTCAGGGAGAGACTTAAGGGTATGGGCGTATCCCTATCCACATACGACATGGTATCCCCTGAGGACACCTGGGGATACCTCTTTCTGGACTACCAGGGTAAGTTCATGGAGGAGCTGGATCGCCGGAGCTACAGAGGACACAGATATCTGGCCATATTCGAGTCGGAGGTCATAATAGGGGATAACTGGGACCTGCAAAAACACCGAGCCTTCGACGCCGTCTTCACCTGGAACCGGAACGCCTTTCCAAGTCAGGATGGCGATCCCCGCTATATACCCTATATGTGGCCCAACGACCTGACTCCCCCTGTGGACGTGCCCTTAAAAAAAAACAGGCAAAAGCTCTGTGTCCTCATGGCGGGGAATAAATGGAGCTCGGATCCGAGAGAGCTGTACTCGAGCAGAAGGGATACCATTCGGTGGTTTGAGAAACACCACCCTGATGAACTGGACCTATACGGTCCCGGCTGGAACTTAACCCCTCTAAAGAGGGTCGCCAACACGGTAAAGGCCATAGGCCGAAAACTGCGGGGACGGCCAACCGCTCCTATAGGTGACCTATGGGAGACCTTCCCTTGCTATCGTGGGATAGCGTCATCAAAGAGGAAAACCCTGCCGAAATACGCCTTCTCAATATGCTACGAAAACGCCCAGGGCATACCGGGCTATATCACCGAGAAGATATTCGACTGTTTTCTCTCCGGCGTTGTCCCTGTGTACATGGGGTGGGAGGGCGTTCAGGAGGTCATACCGTCTGAGTGCTACGTGGACAGGAGGGGCTATAGCTCTCACGAGGAGCTTTATCGATACCTCGTTTCCATGTCGGAGGATGAATACCGAGGCTATTTGGACGGGGCGTCGTCATTCCTCACAGGGCCGCTATCGGACCGTTTCAGCTTAGACGCCTTCGCCGACGCCATCATAGAGGGCATAGAGCCGGACTTAGCGAAAGAGGGGAGCAAACCATGAAAGTAGTCATACTGGCAGGAGGCTTTGGGACCAGGATAAGCGAGGAATCCCATCTGAAGCCAAAGCCCATGATTGAGATAGGCGGAAAGCCCATACTGTGGCACATAATGAAGATCTACTCCCACTATGGCTTCGACGACTTCGTCGTATGCCTGGGCTACAAAGGACAGGTCATAAAGGAATTCTTCGCCAACTACTACCTCCACATGTCCGACGTCACCTTCGACTTTCGGGACTCCAACCGGCTCACGGTACACTCCAACGCCGCCGAGCCGTGGAAGGTAACCTTGGTTGACACCGGACTGAATACCATGACAGGGGGCAGGGTCAAAAGGGTGGCCCCCTACCTGGAGGAGGGCACCTTCATGCTCACCTACGGCGATGGGGTGAGCGATGTTCCCATAGACAGGCTGTTGGAGTTCCATCGCTCCCACGGAAAAACCGCCACCGTAACGGCGATCCAGCCAGCCGGTCGGTTCGGTGCCCTGGACATGGACGAAAGTGGCTCGGTCAGTGGCTTCCAGGAAAAGCCCAAAGGGGACGGAAGTTGGATAAACGGCGGATTCTTCGTCCTGGAGCGGAGCTTCCTGGATCGTCTTGGAGGCGACGACACTGTCCTTGAGAGGGCCCCTCTCGAGGGAGTGGCAAAAGACGGCCAGCTTATGGCCTATCGACATAGGGGATTTTGGCAGCCTATGGACACCTTGAGGGACAAGATGAAGCTCGACGAGGAATGGGAGAGAGGGGAAGCGCCGTGGAAGGTATGGTAAACAAGGTGGACCGGTCCTTCTGGAAGGGTATGCCTGTCTTCGTGACAGGGCACACCGGCTTCAAAGGAAGCTGGCTGTCGCTGTGGCTGACCTCCTTAGGAGCCCAGGTCCATGGCTACTCCTTAAAGCCCCTCACCGAGCCCAACCTATTCGACCTGCTGGACCTGTCAAGGGATCTGACCTCCACAATAGGGGACATAAGGGACGGTGAAACACTGACCGAGGCCATGAAAAGGGCCAAGCCCCAGGTGCTGTTTCACCTGGCGGCCCAACCTCTGGTGAGGCACTCCTACCGAGCTCCCCTGGAGACCTACGAGGTCAACGTCATGGGAACCACCAAGGTCCTGGAGGCGGCGAGACAGGTGCCTTCGATAAAGTCCATAGTCGTCATAACCACCGATAAATGCTACGAAAACGGCGAGAGGATATGGGGCTACCGGGAGGACGAAGCTCTAGGAGGCCACGATCCCTACTCCAGCAGCAAAGCCTGTGCTGAGATGGTGGCCTCGGCCTACAGAAGGTCCTTCGGCCTCCCTATAGCCACCGCCAGGGCGGGAAACGTAATAGGCGGAGGGGACTGGGCCATGGACAGGCTCATACCGGACTGTATCAGGGCCATAATGGATGAAGAACCGGTGGTCCTCCGTAGCCCCAGGTCTGTGAGGCCCTGGCAGCATGTCATAGAGCCCTTGTCTGGTTATCTTAAACTGGGGCAGCTGGTCTTTCAGGAAGGGGCTTCCTTCTGCGAGAGCTGGAACTTCGGTCCGAGAGACGACGATGAAAGGCCCGTAAAAGAGGTGGTGGACATACTCTGCTCCCTGTGGGGAGATGGAGCGTCCTATAAAATTGAGGAGTCCAGCTCCCTACACGAGGCCTCTATGCTCCGCCTTGACTGCTCCAAAAGCCGCTTTCGCCTTTGCTGGACCCCGAGATGGAGCCTGGAACAGGCACTGAAGGCCACGGTGGAGTGGACGAAGGCCTGGGCCTCCGGTGGAAGCTCCGGCGACCTCCGCTCCCTGATGCTCCACCAGATAGACGACTACG
>JAQUTB010000113.1 GCA_028709985.1 Dethiosulfovibrio sp. | reverse complement strand
ACGTCGAGTTCGTCCGAAAAGGTGTCATGCACAGAAATATCTACGTCAACGCCCCAGAGGTGCTGGATCGATCGCTTAGGGTCAAGGGAACCGACAACCTTAGGTTAGCCGGTCAGATAACAGGGGGTGAGGGCTACGTCGAAAGCGTTGCGATGGGGATGGTTTCGTCTTTGGCCTTCGCTGCGGAGCTGACCGGCAGAGGATTGCCGAAATGGCCCAGAGAGACCGCCATAGGCTCTTTGATATATCGTCTGGGCGACGACACGGTAAAGAAGTTTCAGCCCACCAACGTAAACCTGGGCATATTCCCCAAGCTGGAGGCCAGGATAAAGCAGAAGCCGGATCGGTGTCGTGCCGTCGCGGAGATAGCCTTCAGGGCTATGGAGGAATATCTTTCCTGCGATAGTTGGATAGTCGTTCCTTAGGTTTTTCACGGTGTGAAAACTTCACCGGCAATATTTCCAATTGTGCCTGTTTGTGGTATCATCTTGCGCCTTAGGACAGGTTGTCGGAAATGGAAAAAGGAGGGATTCCCCTCCTTTTTCCATTTTTTCGAATGGGTGTACTTATTTATTGCATGGTGATAGAATGTTGCGATGAGTATTCGTATTTGTGACGCCATAGATGGATTTCTTTATCGTATTCAAAGCTCTGGCGCTTCTGCTCACACTGTGACCAATTACGGCGTGGATCTGGCCCAGTTTACTGAATACCTTGAAGGGCAAGGCGTGAGCGATCTGGGAGAACTGGAGATATCCCACGTCAGAGGGTTCGTAAGGAGCCTGTCGGGCTACGGTTTTTCCCCTGCTTCGGTTAACAGAAAACTATCTGCGGTAAAGAGCCTCATGAAACACCTCAGAAAAGAGGGAACGGTGGAGAAGGACCCATCCAGAAGGGTTAGAGGACCATCTCAGTCGGAAAAGCTTCCACGGGCCATCTCGGTAAAGGAAGTCTTCAGGATGATAGACCTGGCCTACGATACCGATCAGGGGCTCAGAAACGGCGCTCTACTGGAGATTATGTACGGATGCGGTCTCAGGGTCGCTGAGGTGGTGTCCCTCCGATGGGAGGACATCGAGCTTGAGGAAAGATGGCTCAAGGTCATGGGAAAGGGATCTAAGGAGAGGGCCGTTCCCTTCGGCTCTATGGCACAAAAAGCCCTCATGGGCTTGAAGGCCCAGTCTCCGATGGAGTATTTCGTATTTCCCGGCAAGAGGGGAGGGACCCTCACTGTCAGGACGGTTCACAGGGTAGTGGTGGATGCCGCTTCCAGGTGCGGCCTGAGCGACGTGACCCCCCATTCCCTTAGACACAGCTTCGCCACCCATCTGCTGGAGGGAGGTGCTTCCCTTAGGGTCGTCCAAGAGCTTCTGGGACACGAGAACCTTACCACGACTCAAAGATATCTTCGGATAACCACCCAACACCTTAGATCTAGCTATGAATCGGCCCATCCTAGGGCTGGAGGTTGATGTAAAATGTTTGAAGGAACCACAATACTCTGCGTCAGAAAGGGCGAAAGCGTTGCTATGGCCGGAGATGGCCAGATGACGCTGGGAAACCAGATCATCAAGTCCAACACCGTAAAGGTCAGGCGACTTCACGGGGGATCTGTCCTCGCCGGGTTCGCTGGCTCCACCGCCGACGCTATGACCCTTTTGGAGCTTTTCGAGAAAAAACTTGGTGAGCACAGCGGAAACCTCATGAGGGCCGCCGTTGAGCTAGGTAAACAGTGGCGAACCGACAGGATGCTCCGTCGTCTGGAGGCCATGATGCTGGTGGCGGACAAACAGCACACTATCCTGCTCTCAGGGGCTGGAGACATAATAGAGCCGGAGCACGACGCTGCCGCCATAGGATCAGGATCCGCCTACGCCCTTGCTGCGGCCAGGGCGTATCTGGAGTGCAGCGACTGGACCGTGGACGTGATCGCTAAGAAATCCCTGGGGATAGCGGCAAGCATCTGTATTTATACCGACGACGTGATATCCATGGAGGTCCTGTGATGATGTCCCTAGACGGAAGTTCTTTGATCCCATCAGCGATAGTGAAATACTTAGATCGATATATCGTCGGTCAGGACAGGGCCAAAAGGGCCGTGGCCGTCGCTTTGAGAAACAGGATGAGGCGTAGGCTCCTGGAGCCAGAGATGGCCAAGGAGATATCGCCTAAAAACATCCTTATGGTTGGGCCAACAGGCGTCGGCAAGACCGAGATAGCCCGTCGTCTGGCGGAGCTGGTGAGCGCTCCCTTCGTAAAGGTAGAGGCCACCAAATTCACCGAGGTGGGCTACGTCGGAAGGGACGTCGAGTCAATGATCCGCGACCTCGTCGAGATGTCCATCCAGATGGTCCGAAAAAAGATGCTTGAGGACGTCCAGGAGCCAGCGATGGAGAAGGCCAGGGAAAGGGTAATAGACTTTCTGGTCCCATCACGGAAGCCCCAGGGCGGTGGGATCCCCACCTTCATGAGCGTCATGAAGGGACTTAGCGGAGAGAACCACACAGCCCAGGAACCTGAGGCCCCCGAGGAAGAAAGGATGAGGGAGTCCACCAGGACAAAGCTCATGGACCTTCTGTCTCAGGGCAAGCTTGACGACCGAGAGGTAGAGATAGAGGTCCAGGAGAGCAACCAGCTCGGCATCCCTATGATGGGTGGAATGGGCATGGACGAGATGGGAATGAACATCGGCGAGATGCTCGGTGGCCTCATGCCCAAGAAGAAAAAGCGTCGAACCATGAAGGTAAAAGATGCCCTAAGGGTCCTCCAGAACGAGGAAGCAGAAAAACTGATAGACGGCGACGCCGCGGTCAGGCTTGGCCTCGAGAAGGCCCAGGAAGAGGGCATAGTCTTCATAGACGAGATAGACAAAATCGTCTCCAGTGGGTCGTCCGGTGGACATGATGTCAGCCGAGACGGAGTCCAGAGGGACTTGCTTCCGGTTGTGGAGGGATGCACCGTACAGACAAAACACGGGCAGGTCTCAACCGACCACATATTGTTCATCGCTGCGGGGGCGTTCCATCAGACCAAGCCCTCCGACCTTGTCCCTGAGCTACAGGGTCGGTTTCCCATAAGGGTCGAGCTGGAGCCTCTGGACAAAGGGCAGCTGGCTAGGATACTCACAGAGCCCCATCACAGCCTTCTCCAACAGTACGAGGCCCTTCTGGGAACGGAAAACGTCAAGCTGGTGTTCACCGAGGACGGGGTCGACGAGATCGCCTCGTTGGCGGAGAGGATGAACGCCGAGATGGAGAATATAGGGGCCAGGCGACTCCACACAATGGTGGAGCAGCTACTGGAGGAGATAAGTTTCCAAGCCCCTGAGAAACAGGGAGAGGTTTTAACCCTCGATAGATCGATGGTCCAGGATAAATTGGGACCTCTTGTTAAAGACAGCGACGTAAGACGATATCTACTGTAACAGGAAAAATTCAAGGAGGGTTTCTTATGGAAAATATAAAGAAAAACGCGGCTGTTGGCATGGATGAGATGCAGGATTTACTGGAGAAGACCAGGCTCGTCGGCAGGGCACTTCAGAGCAGACGAGAGGGTACAAAGCCGGACTACAGCAAGCTTGCCAGGCTTTTGGGGGAGTTCTCCACCGCCAACGTCTATATACTCAGCAGAGAGGGACAGATCCTGGGTTATTCCTGGGTCAGCCAGTATCACTCCGAGGCAATAGCCTCTTTCCTGGAGAAGGGCTATATGCCTGAGAGCTTTATGGAGAGGCTCAATCAGCAGAGGGAAAGCCTCATGAGCAAGCCCGATGCCTACATATTCGACGATCCCAAGGATAAAGATAAAGAGGATGGCCCGGAGAAGGACGCCCTCTTTGTGCCCATCTACGGCGCTGCGGAAAGGCTTGGGACCCTGATGCTGGTCCGTTTTGGCGACACCTTCCACACCAAGGACTTCGTCCTGGCCGAGTATCTGGCCACTTTGGTCGGCATAGAGATCCTCCACGACAGGACCAAGGTAATAGAGGAAAGGGCCAGGGAGAGGCTGGTGGTCCAGATGGCCATGAGAGCTCTATCCTATTCCGAGGTCGAGTCCATAAAACACATCATCAGGGAATTGGGCTCTTTCGAGGGAGTAGTCATAGCCAGCAAGGTCGCCGATAGGGTAGGAGTAACTAGAAGCGTGATCGTAAATGCCCTGCGAAAACTCGAAAGTGCCGGTATAATAGAGAGCAGGAGTCTGGGTATGAAGGGAACCTTTATAAAGGTCCTGAGCCCTCTTTTCATTGAGGAGCTTGGTCTTGAGTTCTCCACGGAGGAAGAGGAGTAATCTTTCTCCCGTCTCCTGGATCTGACACTCTGATCGGAGGTGGTATCTTTGTTCGATAAAACCTGGAAAGTGATGGAAAAGGATCTCCAAGGCCTGGCCCACAGGTTCAGGGCGGTTGGACAGAACCTTGCCAACGTCAATACCCCTGGATACGCCAGGAGGGAGGTCTCCTTCGAGGATCAGTTGAACGACGTTATCAACGGTCCCAATCGTTTGCCCATGGCCTCCACGGATCCCAACCACATGGTTACCCATGCCAGGAGTACCGATGACGTCGTCCCCAGGGAGGATCGCATCATAGACCAGCTGTATCGGCTTGACAGGAACAACGTCGATCCGGAGATAGAGATGGCCAAGCTTACCGAGTCCAGGATGGGATATACGGGGATGACCCGTTTTCTTACCAAAAAAGTCTCGATTTACAAGACTGCCATAGGAGGAAGATGATGAGAGTCTTTAGCACTATAGACGTAGCTGGAACCTCTCTGACAGCCCACAGGCTGTGGATGGACACCATCTCCCAAAACCTGGCAAACGTCAACACTACCAGGACCCCGGAGGGTGGGCCTTACCTCAGGCGTGTTCCGGTGTTTCAGCAGATACTCGACGAAATAGGAAGCGATGGGAAGGTCAAAGGTGGAGTCAAGGTGGTAGAGATAGCCAAAGACGAATCCTCCGCGCCTAGATTGGTTTACCAGCCCGATCATCCCGACTCGGACGAAGAGGGCTATGTCGCTATGCCCAACGTCAGCGTTGTAAGGGAGATGGCGGACATGATGGTCGCTAGCCGCGCCTATGAGGCGAACCTTGCCGTGACCGACTCGGCAAAAAATATGTGGAACGGTGCCCTTGACATACTCAAAGGGTGATCCGCGGAGATCAGGGAGAGCCCTTAACCTTTTGGGGCTCTCTTTTTGTCCTTGATGATGTGGTGCTAGTCCTGTAGAATAATCCTCTTAGGTTTTGATCCTCCTTTTGGCCTAAAAAACGGAACTGGAGAGTGATGATAGGTGATGAAAAAATCCCCCCCAGCCCTGGCGTTGTCTATACTGCTCGTACTGATACTCGCGTCGTCTGGCCTATCTCAGAGCCATGTGGAGAAGGCTAAAGCCCTTGACGAGTACATAAAAAATCAGTACAGATCCTCCAACCCCATTGCCAGAAAGGCGGAACCCAGGCCTGACGAGAACCTCAAAAGGGCGATCGCTCTGGGATTCCGAAAGTACAACAAAGAGGTGTCTATGAAAGTCGGAATGGAATACGCCGGCTATATCATAGAGTCGTGCGACCAGTTAGGCATCCACGATCCGGCTCTTATCGCGGCTATGATAGTCAAAGAATCGACGGTCAGGCCAGGTGCTAGATCCAGATACGCCTACGGGTTGATGCAGGTAAACTGGAATGTCCATAAAAAATCCATAGCCCGAAGATTTCCCTGGATAAGGACCCTGAACGACCTGCTTGTCCCTAGAAACAACATCCTGGTCGGAACCTGGATATTCTCAAATTATCTGAAGGACAACGGCGGAGACGTCGACAAGGCCCTGCACCGATACCTGGGCAGGACCGGAAGCCGATACGTCCGGCAGATTAAGGGATACAGAGGGACCTTCAAAAGGGAGATCCAGAGCATATAATTTTGGCCCTAAGGGCCGCGATAACCCTAGAAGGAGGAATTTTTGATGAGTGGTGCGAAAGAGACCTACAGCTTTGAGACCGAGGCCAGACAGATTCTGGACATGATGGTTTACTCGGTATACTCGAACAAGGACGTTTTTCTCCGTGAGCTCATCTCCAACGCATCGGACGCACTGGACAAGCTCCACCTTCAGTCCTTGACCGACCACGATCTATCCGAGGTCGCAGGAGACC